>CAUHML010000001.1 GCA_959606905.1 uncultured Bacteroides sp.
GTTATCCCTAAGATTTTAAATTGCTCCGGACAATATTTAATCAGAAATGAGATAGGAACTCCCATCACTCCTTCATAATCTGACGGAATGGCATCCGTAAAAGGTACTTCAATGGCATCATAATTATCGTAGCGGTCATAGGCAGCTTTGCCTTTCAGTTCCTTATGTTTGGAAAAGCGGAGGTTGTCTGCCATGCTCATCAGTGACAATGGCTCGTGACGACGACCATGTTCAATACTGGTAAACCAACATGAATTGCCCAATCTGGTATAATTGCCTACATATCCTAATCTTGCAGCTTTAGCCCTGTCTTTCTCATCCACTTTAGCTCCTTCAGGAACACCAAAAACCATATCATTTCCATTTCCTGTAGCACCTAACCAAACTTTGTTATCTTTTATCAGTGGAAAGACCTCTTTATAAGTGATTGCATTCATATTACCTATTACAGCAAATTTCTTCCCGGCTTCCACAATCCAAGCCAAGAATTCACGAAACAGGGAGAATGGCGGATTGGTGATGATAAAATCCGCTTCATTGCGAAGCTCGGTAACTTCTTTGCTTCGGAAATCTCCGTCACCTTCCATATACTTCCACTCAAGGTCATCAATATTGATACGTCCGTCCCCACTTTTGTCTCGTTCCAAGATGAATATCTTACCTTTCACCTGTGCCTTGGACGGGTCGAACTGAGGTGCTTCTTGTTCAAACAAAGAGGGGTGATAAGGCGTTTTGTATTTTTTGCTATCCGGCGCATAGCTCGTAGAAATCAGTTTTTTCAAGCCCAACTCATCGAATTTGGCAGCAAAGTATCGGGTAAAGTTGCTCCATTCTGGATCATCACAAGGAAGAAGCACAATCTTTCCTCGAAACACATCGGGGTCATATTCAAGATAGGCGTTCATTTCAATCTCTATGTCATGAAATTGCGTATAGAACTCATCATTCTTAGCCGCCTTAGCTTCCTTTAGATTAGTATTTGCCATATGTCTGTTTTTTTATTTCGTTAGGTACAAAAGTGTACGCACATCCACATTCAGTATTTCCGCTACCCTGTATAGTACGGGTATAGGCGGTTACACTCTGTTCGTAGCGTATAGATTGACCATGTTAAAACCTTTACCAAGCCGTTTAGCCAATTCAGTTTGACTAATACCCGCCTCAATCAATGTTTCTTTTATCCGATTCATTGCGACATCTTCTTTAACTTGTCACAAAGGTATATAATTTTATTGGGTAAACCACTGTGCTCTTAAAAGAAAGTATTTCGTTAATGGCTTATCCAAAGCTATTTTGGAAAATTCTATTTGTTTTTTCGCCAGCTGATTTTATAAAACTGCCACCGATAGTTCGTACTTTCGAAAAAAATCCCTATACTTGCAAATGAAAGAGTTATTTGACAGCATAGCAACGCAAAACGCTGAAATTCGCACGGTTGCTAACTCGTTACCGCTACTTCTCAAATAGTTCGCTAAAAGTTTATTTCTCAATCGGTTAAGTCTAACTGACAAAAATCTAAAATAGATAATACAAACTCTTTGATTGCATCCATAAAATAATTATGAGAATGCCCCAAAAAAACCTAGAATAATATTATGATTGCCAATATAAAGAATATCTTGTATTCTTTTTTCATACGAACGACTGTCCCCAAAAGTTACTTTATAAAATGACAAATAAAAAGAATCTATGCTTTCCCATTCATCTTCTATTGAAAATAGTTTATCATTTGTGCAAAAACCATTCTTAAGTTTATAATAAAAACCTTCATCGTTTATTATAAACGGGTCGACAGTTTATTATAAACTTTCATATAGCATTTAAGCACTTCCGGACCGAATTTATGCAACAAAAAAGGCTGCAAAACTCCTAAAAGTTTGCAGCCTTAAGCTCTTTGTCGGGTTATTTATACCCTAATCCTCATAAGGATCACCTAGGTGTTTTGTTATAATCTTATACTGTTTCATCGTCAGATAGCGATGATTGTAGGGCAGATACCCTGTCGGCATAAGTTCTTTGACCAACGGGTTACAACCTTTAATCCATCGGCTGAGACAACGTACCGCGTTCTTGCTGGTAGTACATCCGGGGAAGTACATCACGGCAAGTTCGGCAAAAGCTAAGATTCTTCTCATTTCACTTTTAAGTTTTAAATTGTAGTTTTATTGTTGTTATTATACCTACAAATATACAACATAAAAAAGCGTTTGTCAAGTCATTCGGACTGTTGAAGATTAACGAAGCGTAAAATTAATAATATTCTATTGATAACCAATAAATTACACATTAATTATTTATTCATATACAGCGTCAATAAAGTTCAATAATTCATAGTTGTTCTACAAATTCCAATGCCCTACTACCTAACCCTTATATCAATCCGGCCGTAACAAGGCAATACTTCCAAAGTTTTACAATAATTCCCCCATGCTATCTCAGGATAATCCCAACGATTATTAGCATATAATATCAATTGTTCATTGGCACACTTGTTTATACGGCAAGCCACTGAAGCATCCTGAGAAATAACTGATAATTGATGCTCACCTTCTGCCCCAGTAGAAAGTGAATAATAATAAATATTTTCTTTCATACCTTTTGCCATTTGAGTTAGTGGTTCCTTACAATTCGCACCGGCGTCAGCCCAATAGTAATAATTGTGCGTATCAACCTGCCAGGACTGAACAGGTTTCTCACCATATCTCTTTTGCTGCGATTCGTAAAGTGAGGCCTCACCCTCATTTCCTGCAAATGCTCCTACAGGATAATAATTCCAGTACCCTTTGCGCCTCCAATTTAACTGATGTATACTATGAGATAAATAGAAAGATAATCCTGTTTCACGTAAGAATCCGTTAGGAACACCCTCTGTCCGATAGTTTATAGACAATTCACCAGCCGAGGTTACTTTTATATCAAAATCAACATTCACTTCCCGATAAGTCCCGGTAAGAGAAATACAGACCTCGTCCTTTTGTTGACTGTAATCAAAAGATTTCTTTTTCCAATCAATATCAGAAGTGGCAAAATGGTTAGCCGTTTTACGTACTTCAGCCCCTGTCAAGTGGTTCAAATTCACATACAAGTTCAAGAACGGACCTTTTTCAATAATTACTTCCCCTCCTACTGTTGCATTGACAATCAATCCGGTTTCTTTATCGAAAGGTATTTCAAAACCATTACCATGTACAATCACTTTGTCACCTTCATCTGTTACGGATAAATTCTGTCCGGCGAGCAAGGAAGGGTAAATTATCTTTTCCGTTCCCAATACAAAACGATACACATCAATCAACTCATTAGCAGCGGTAAAAAACTCGACCTGCAAAGTTTCTCCATTCTCCCATTGCTCAGCGGGAATGACTATCATACCTTTCGTATGAGGTGCGACCGGTTGCAATTCCAAAGATTTTGTCACACCTCTATAAGTGTAGGTAGCATGAATTTCATTCAAATTTGTATGGTCAAATCGGTTATGTATAGTCAACATCAATTTTTGCCCGGTAGTAAATGAAAGATTATCCTCCACAAGTAACCGAACAGGTGAATAAGCCTTTTTAGTTGACCAGAACTCCGGTTTTTGCCGACGCCATACATCAACAATCCCCCATTCGCCATATCCCACACAATTTCCTTGATAATCCAGCGGCTTGGCAGTACGTGCGAATTCTTTCCAGAATGAAGTCCCGAATTTAGGTTCCGGTAAGGAGAAAGTCTCATCCACATATCCCCAAATAGCACCTCCCAGACCTCCCGGAGCATTAAACAATCCACTCCACATCATATCAAGAGATTTCCCCCAAAATTCACGGATATTGGGATCAGTTTGTAATGTGGCATATGTATAGCAAGCCGGATGCGCCCATTCGTCAAATAAAGCCGGAATACCATGTCCCTGAAAATTACGGGTAGCCATTCCCCACTGCCCTACATTTCCATATACATTCTGATAATGCATACTTAAGATATCAAATATTTCTGCCTTTTTTTCTACAGCCGAACCCGGATAACTAAAAATAACAGGGCGAGTGGTATCAGTCGCCTTTATCCAATCCCAACATAACTGAAAATTACTTCCGTAAACACTTTCATTACCAATACTCCAAAACAGGATTGACGGATGGGAACGAAGACTCTTTACCATCTCCCGGCATTGACCCAAATAACGTTCGGCAAACGCCGGATCATTTTGCGACCTGCCGGGCTTATAATTCTTCTGACGATATGTATCTACAAAACAAACAGCCGTTTCACTTTCCACATAAATCCCATAACGGTCACAAAACTCCAGAAAACGTTCAGTAGGAGGATAATGCGAGGTACGGACAAAGTTCATATTAGCCTGTTTGAACAGCACCGCATCCAGACTATCCAGCTCTAAAGTAGTGGTACGCCCCAAAGTTGGATGAATATCATGGCGGCAAGCACCGCGCAATTTCACCTGATGACCGTTGACCAGCATACGGTCTTTTATAATCTTGACTTCACGAAAACCAATATTGCGACTAAACCGAGAGGTTTCTTGCCCATTCTGAAAAACAATTATTTCCAGTTCATACAAATTTGGATGTTCCGCATCCCATTTAAGCGGATTTTTAACAGGTAACGAAAAAATATTTTGTCCGTCCGACAATGCAAAACGGGACTGCGACAATGGTACATATTTTCCGGACTTATCTTTCAAACGCAACTCCATTTCCGTGCTTTCCTGCCCGGAGAACTTACAAAAGAAACGTAAATCAGCATCTTGATATAAAGAATCAAGATGAGTCTCCACACCTATGTCATATAAATGGGATTCGGGTAATGCAAATAAGGTTACGTCACGAAGAATACCACCTATAGGATGATGAGCATATCCGGAAGCATACGAAATTTCGTCCAGCCGATCCACTACTGCCAGTTGTATCTCATTCTTCTTTCCGATACGTACAAAAGAAGTAATATCCGTCTCCCAACGGGTAAAGCCACCATGATGTTCACGAACAAATTTTCCATTAACACTCAATCTGGCATGGCTATATACCCCATCAAACCGTAATATAAGCCGTTTGCCTGCATAATCAGCGGGTATCGTGAAATCTTTCTTATAAAAAAATGGTTTGTCATGTTCAATGGCAAAACCTTGCATAGCTGCCTCACCGGGGACTTGAATACTTGTCCAGCGACTTTCGGGAGAGTATTTGAAATCCCAAGTTCCACTCAGCAGAAGCACCGGCCGGCAACTTCCCTCCAATCTGGTGGGCAATAAATAAGTCCGTTCGGTAAATGAAGAGGCAACAGAAGGTCTAATTGCTAAAAACAAAAATATACCTACCATTGCTAATGTCTTTTTCGTTTTCATGATATAACTAATTATTATCTAAAGTTTAAAACCTTCTGATATATATATTTTATACTTTCTGATTTGCCCCGGAGCACCTTTCTCTGCACGGGGTAAATAACGGAAACCCGTAATTTTCTGTTTCTCACCCAAATCTATAACAATTTGGTGAGGATAAGAAATTTTATCGACAGTTTTCCAATAGGTAGACTCTTGTAAATCAAAAACTTTATCCGCTGTATAATTACCTTTTTCCGTCTCTTCGCTATCAGCATATATCACTTTCCATGATTCACGGCTGACAGGTTTGCCATCTGATCCTAAAATATCAAGTTCTGCTATTGCAGCAGAAGAAGTTCTGTCGAAGGAGGAAAGGGCTTCCAAACAGAAATAGCGGCCGGTTATAGGCGATTCGATTCTAATCTCTTGCCAACCATTACCGGGAACAAATTCTCCGGTTAGTACAGGTGTCTCAATACTTAAATCCAAAGTTTGTCCTTCTCTGCGGTGGATATCAATTTGTTCCTTACGAAGTACATCCAGAATTGGCATTTTCAATCCACGGACAACCCTTTGTAGAGGACCTTTTAAATCCAAAACAATAATCTCATTTTTACCTTTCTTCAGCCAACATCCCGGCATATATAAAGTTTGCTGAGGCCCAATCTCCCAAAAACGCCCCATAGCATGTCCGTTTACCCATACCATACCTTTACCCCAAGTAGACATATCCAAGAAAGTATCTCCTATTTCATCCAGTTGGAAAGTAGCTTTGTAGCAAGCAGGTCCTTCTTGCTTTTCCATCCGGTTATATTTCAGTTTTCGAATAAAAGAATAGTCAACGGGGAAGTTATATACAACCCAGTTTTTCAGCTCTACCTGTTTATCCTGCCGGATAAGTTCCACCTTTTCCGTAATCCCTTTATGATCATGAATGGACGTACCAAAATTTACACGTCCCATCGCCTCCACTAGAATATCCAATTGTGTACCTGCCTCCAGCCTCGGCAAAGTTATCTTGTTTTCCCCACGCCGGTGGTCCAAACGGCCCAACAATTTTCCATTGGCAAAGACCTGTGCCCAATCATGAACTTCAGTTATTTTTAGAATTCCTCTATCAATGGCATCTTGTAAGGTTGTTCTGTAAAGGATACTCCCCCAACCCTGATCAAACTGTTCCATTGATCGAATATCAACAGTCTTTTGTGAATTTGGAAGATTAGCAAACAAAGGAGCAACCTGTGTGAAATGTATTTCAGGAATATCTATTACCGGAAAATTCCGGGGGATATCCGGCAGTGCCTCACCTGTATCTAAATAATTGGCAAGTAAATCTCTTAACAGATAATACTTGTCTGTAGCCCAACCTGCCTCGCTAATAGGAGCATCGTAATCATAAGAGCTGCACATGGCAGAATAAGCCGGATTATTGGCACCACCCCAATGTCCGAATGTCGTCCCGCCATGTGTCATATAAAGACTGAAAGAAATTTGCCGGTCAAGCATATCTTTAATGCCTTGCACCATCGTTTTTGCAGAACGTGTCTCATGTTTACGTCCCCAATGGTCGAACCAACCACTCCAAAACTCACTACACATCAAAGGAGTATCAGGACGAACTTCTTTTAGTTTCTTAAATTGATTGTCAATGTTTGCACCAGTACCAAAATTAAGCGTCCAAAGTAAATCTTCCAACCCATTCTTCATAAATGTCGAACTCCAGTCACACTGGAATAATTCTACATCTGTAAATCCGGACTCTTTTACCAAATCACGGATAGCAGATACATAAGGCTTATCCGTACCATAAGCTCCAAACTCATTTTCAACCTGTACCATAATAATGTTTCCACCACGACTAATCTGAAGATCTGCCAACTGTTTACCGACTTGGTTCATAAATTTACCAACACGCTCCATGTAGTAAGTATCAAGCGTACGAAGTTTGATATCTTTCTTTTTCAAAAGCCACCAAGGCAAACCTCCCATTTCCCATTCTGCACAAACGTAAGGGCCGGGACGAACAATGATATACATTCCATGTTTTTGGGCCAGACGGCAAAACTTTGCTATATTTTTATTTCCCGAAAAATCAAATTGATCCGGCTCTTGCTCATGTATATTCCAAAAGATGTATAAACAAATGGTATTCATTCCCAAAGCCTTGCACATTTGTATACGGTGTTCCCAATACGGTTCTGGTATACGTGGATAATGCATCTCTGCAGCTTTAATTACTATCGGCTTTCCATTTAATAAAAATGAACCTTTGCCTATTGAAAATATATCCGACCGTTTCTGTGCCTTTACATCTAGTACAGAAATGGATAATAGTAAACATATACCTAAAAAATAACAGAGTCTCTTTATCATATTTATTCTAAATAGTTAGTTTATAAAAATGGCAGATATTATAGTGTCCCCTACAAATATCTGCCATTATGTTCTTATTTACTTTACAAAAGACATTTCCTAATTAGCCGTTTGGTTCTCCTTTTCTTTCGGACGTTCTTGTTTGGCACGATCCCGGTACTTCATTTCTCATCTTTTATCAATTACATTAAATTCATAAATAGCCGGTGCCGCAATGGCCTTCACGACTTTCAATCTTATCTGTTCAGCCGAATAGCTCTGTGGAAAATGAATCACTTTACAGTCTCCCATAGGGTCCTCTGAATAATAAATGGTTTGCCATTCACCATCTTTCTTAATGTCTATAGAATAAGCTTGAATACGATTGGTACGCACATTCGAGAATCCATCATCAGCAGTTTTCATGTCACAGTACTCAAATATACTAATTTTATTGAAACAATCTCCGACATTTAGTGGGACTGTCAGCGTGGCAAGCGTATCAGTCTTTGCCGCTGCCCAATAAGTTTGCATACCACCATCCGTAGCAAACTTTCCTCCATACTTGCTTTCCTGATTATCCCACACAGAACTGGCAGTAGCCTTACTACTCAATGAAATGAACTTTCCATTACGAGGCAACGGTTTTCCTTTTTTGATTCCTCCCAACCTTTTGTTCAATTCTATAATCGTATTCGCTTCATATTCACGAATGCGACCGGTTTGATCAGGTGGAATATTTACTACCAATGTGTTGCCATTATCAGTACACCAATAGAACAGCTCCTCCAACTCATCCAAATCTCTGACCGGTACATATCTGTCTTTTTGAAACCAGTTCCAAAGTTTACTCAAACAAATGGTATGTTCAAAAGGTAAATAATACGACTCACCTTCGTGTATATATTGCTTCTTATCCAACTTATGGGCTATCTTCGGATCCCACAAGCGAAAATCACCTGGGAAATATTGGAAATAATACTTATTATCTTCAGTCATCAAATCAGGAAGAGTAAAATTGCGTTTTCCCTCTTCCATTATGATGGTATGATTCACACCTACAGCACATTGTGGTTGAAGCTTTTTAACATGGCTATAAATCCGAGGCAATTGCCAATCTTCCGGCTTCTTATCCCATCCTCCATCAAACCAAACTTCATGTACATCCCCATAATTTGTGAGCAACTCGGTAAGTTGCTTTTCCATATAGTCAATATAATTATTAAAATCTTTATCTTTATAAGAAGAAGCATGGCGGTCCCATAAAGAATAATAGATTGCAAAATCCAGTCCATACTTTTTACAAGCTTTTGAGACTTCGGCCACAACATCGGTTTTTACCGGTGATGAAGTTACATCATAATCAGTATATTTACTATCCCACAAACAAAATCCATCATGATGTTTGGTGATAAGTAATACATAACGAAATCCCGCATCACGTGCCACACGCACCCATTGGTCACAATCTAAATGCGTAGGGTTGTACTTTTCAACAGGAATGGTGCCATCAGACCATTCGTGATTAGTAAATGTATTTACTCCAAAGTGAATAAACATTCCATATTGACGTTTCATCAATGCCTTTTGTTCTTTTGAAGGTCGATTGGACGGAATAAGTGTCACTTCTTGCGCTTGTAAAAATGAAGACCCCAATAATGCACTCAAAAAAATGCATATAAACCAAACAAATTTACTCATATCATTTCACTATTAATGTTTAAATACTTTTTGTTTTCCAAATTCAGAATCTCCAAATTTATACAACTTCTTGTTGAAGTTTTCATTCTGCATTATGATTCATTTTAATTACGATTCAGCTATCGTTCTCATATTAATGCAAAACTTTATAGCCTTCATCTTGTTATATATACATTACCCACTCGCCTTGTCCGTATAAAGAAGCCGGCCCCCAATGTACAAATAATCCAAAACGGGCATCTTTAAACCATGACAAGGTAGCTTCTTCCGGAGATTTTTTATATTGTTTCTCATATCCTTTTAAGAAATAAGGCATTTCCCGCCATGTACTCTCTTGAGCACAGGCTTCTGCCAATACGCCTAAAAGACAAATAACAAGAAATTTTATTCGATTTTTTTCATCTATATTTCTTTATTTATACTCTAACCATGCAGTAGCGTTAGTATCAGAATCTGTCGAAAAACGTATCCATCTTGCTTGGAAAGGAGCCTTCAATTCATGAGCCAACTTTTCACCTGGTTTTACAGTCAAAGTAGTATAACTCATCCATTTCCCATTACCTGTTGGGTCAATTTCTATGGTAAAGGTTACATCTTTTTGAGAACTATGTGACAAGGTTAAATTCTTCTTATCATAAAAGCCGATCAGATACGGATCGGACACCTCTCCTGCCTTTACTAGAGTGTTTTTCCAAGGACCGCCTTTGCCTGTCGGTTTGCCCATACTCCACAAATCATCAATAGCACCTACCCATACGGCAGCTTTACCATCTTCCGACACGATGATATGTTCATTGTCTTTATCCTTTTTAGGATCAATACCGGTCATCACTAACATTCCCCGGTAAGAGGCATAATCATTAATCCGGAAATTATGAGAAGCAATCGGACGAATCTTGGCATAACCATCCGCATTTTCAGCAGGTAGTTCATAGAAAGTACCATGACAGTTGAATAAGTCACGTTCAGTAGCCACTTCGCGACAAATACGTATCACATCCTGTCCAATCAACTTAGTGTAATTTTCGTCTCCCAACGGTAAACGCCAACGTCTTTGTCTGTCGTCAACGATCAGAATCGATGATTCGTCAATAGTAACTACCTGATGAGGTATCGCAAATTTCTCACGAATAAAATCGGTAGTCTGAGTATCATCCTTACGCACCAAAGCTAAAGTGTCGCTCATCTCATAATACCCGTTTTCTATTACTTTACCGTTTTCAATATTCGAAGCTAATACACCTAAAGCTCTTCTATTTTTGCCTAGGCCATATAACAATCCTCCAAGAGTATTTTCTTCCGATACTTTCGACAATCCGTTGAACATAGAAGAAGAGGCGGAAGAACGAGTATCAACCGTAGTATATACGAAACTTACAGACACATTACTTTCCTTGTCTATTTTCACACGAATCCATTCGCCCTGCTCTTCGGCAGCAAAAGGAAGATAAGCCGATTGTCCCACTTTTACCTGCACAGCAGTCAGTTCCTTCCAAACATTATTTCCCTTCCGATCTATCTCAAATGTGAAAGTAATATCTTGCTTTCCGTCATTTTGCAGCCAGCAACAACGTTGTTCCCAACCGGCAAACATATACGGATCTGAATAAACATTTGCCTGCACATCTTCTTTTTCCCAGATTGCTCCATCTACTGTTGCAGGGCCCAGCTCGTCAGGTTTAGTCAAAGACGTGAACCAAAGATTAGAATTGGATTGTCCCGGACCGTCTATATTTCCTTTTGCCTTCCGTCTGTTTAAAAATTCTTTTTGGGCAGAATCATCGCAGCCAAACACCAATTCATCATTCCAACGGGCAAAGTCTCCAATTACTTTCAAATAACTTGAACGGGGACGAATACCGGCAGAGTTATCAGCAGTAAACAGTTTTGGGAAACGCCAGAACAGGCCGTGCATAGTCATCAGATAATCCGGTTGGTCATCTGTTCCTACATTACGGATACGTGGCCATTCAGTATTCCACCCGTGTGCACCATCATAAGAATGACTTGCCTTGGGCAAACGATAAAAGGTCCATCCTTTCTGCGAATCTCTCACTCCAAGCAATACTGATTTATGATCCCAGCCTGTAGCCCAAATGGGATCCGTTTCCGGATTTGTATTACCGTATATACCGCCGGGACCGGTCAATTCTACAAATTGATTACGACGCACGACTTTCCAGCCTTTGCCGTCCCATTCTGATAGTGAACCGGATAACGCATCAAAATACTTCATAGCGGCGGCACTATTCTCTCCGTTATTGGAGAATACCATCACTCCTTGTCCTGAATACAATCCTTTACCATGCGCTCCCGGCAGTAATTCTACGGGTTTGGGGGTATTTTTAGCGTCTTTACGATACAGACGCCATGCTTCATTACTATCTTTATATAATTCCTTAGCTTTCAAAGTATTAACATCTACTTCATAGAAACCTTCTTCCATCGTGCCAATATAAATCTTATTGGCAGGATCTGTCAAATGACGAGCCGAACCAGTATATCGTCCCGGAGCCTCCTGCCAAGGCAAAACTCTGACATTACCAGACTCGTTAATAAAATACGGGCCTATATTCAATTGGTTTGATTCCTTATGAATCAATCGATTAGCCGGTGTTCCTCCAATACTTTCTGAGCGAACAATCATCTTCTTGTCCGGAGTTATCTGATATAGTTTATCAGATGACCCGAAAGGTAAATGAGGTCCATAGGTGATAGCCCATAGACTACCTGCCCAAGGAACCACTGCACCTGTTCCGCACTCGCCCTCATTATTATAAAAAGCCAGTTTAGGATAAATTCCCGATATATTATCCTTTTGTGTTTGTTGTGGTGCAGTACATCCTACTACCCCTAAAGCCAATAAACCTGTCCAAAAATGTTTCATGTTGTTCTTTATTAATTATATAATTATTAAAATGTTACTTCTACTTTTTCTCCAGTTGCAGATACTGCGAAGACTTGAACTTTAGTTCCTAAGTTTCCATTTACAGTAAAAGAGGAGGCTGGAGATACAAAACATAATTTACCTTCCGAATAAACTTCGTAAATTGCTACATTCCTCCAATTAGTCATTACAATTTTTTGACCTTCTCTTTGAGCAGTACCTTTTAGAATAGAACTAAAGGTCTTATAACAATCAATATTACTATCGCAGATATACTCTATAATTCCTTTTGGTTTTGGTAATCCTAAATCAGTAATACGTTGTTTAGTTTCATTAATCATTGCCTCGGTAACCACAAACTGTCCTTTACTATAATCTGATTTTTCAATATCTATTGGTTCAAAAAATCCCCATTTCACGAAGAATTCCGTTAAATCTAGTCCCGACGCCTTACTTGCCAAAAATGTAAACTCTAATTGACTTTTACCAGGAGTGTCCTGATCCGTATTAATACGTATGAGTTCATATAAGTCTTTATAAAAATCTTCTTGTCCAATAGCCTTAGTATATAGATATAATTGCCAGAATGGGACTAACTGGTTAAAGACATTTACATCCGAATCTGTAATGATATGAGCACGTTTACGTATAAAATACATACACATAGACTTCTCATAAATGTTAGTATAATCACCCTGCTTATTTAATAGACGTGATTGATTTCCAAACGAAGTCTGAACATATAAAGAATGAATATTATTAGTCACTTCAGTCATTCCCAACCAACAAAGTCCCGGCTTAGTTTGATAAGAATGTCCTACTTCATGTGCCGGTCCCCAAATTGAAGTAGTAGACAATTTCTCCAAATTACACAAGTCATTCATCGTACCGACAACATACCCCGTATGATTACCGGCAGAATACATATAACTATCATTATACATGACAGAAAAACAAACATGATTCGGATCCATTCGATCATATTTTTCCAACCCCATAAATTGTTGTTCAAGTAATACCAGTCTGTCATAAGCATCTATTAAAGCCTTACCATCCGGAGTGTTTGCCTTGAACTTGTCTACCGGAAAGATCAAATGAGCTTTCTCCCCAAGCACATCAAAATGAGGTCCTACTGCAGCATTTAACAAACGGTTCCAATCAGAAGGTTGATGTTTTCCAGAGTCAAAATATCCGTTTACTTGTCCTGACGGAATATGTATTTTTATCGGCAATGCCTCTCTATATTCAGAAGTATGATAATAAATATAGATCAATCCGTCTGTATCCGCTATAAAACGATTAATCCCTTCTGACAAAGGATAAGAATAGTTATTATTAAACCCATCCCCTCCGGGTACATTCAGATTTAAGATACGAGCCGAAAGCTGATATCCATGAGTGTCTCCTAACAACACTACGACTTCTTTTCCTTTATTTACAAATATTCCGGTCGGATTATCCAGTAAATCGTGTCCAGCGCTTGTCTTGTTTGCTTTACGGAATAATTCCGGATGTGGATAAGCTTTATACTCCTGGATACGAAAATCACGCGGATATTTATTGATAGAGAGATAAAAAGCTACATTACGGAAAAGCGGGTCAGGGCATGCATCTATGTCCTTTTCGGTAATTCCCGGTTTTAACTCAGAACACGTAATATCCGTAAACAAATTAAGAGGATCATAATTATCCGGATTCTGACGATAAAACTCCATTTCTTTTATTACAAGATATTTACCTGACGACTCTGTAACTTCAAATTTAATCCCTTTCGGATTAATAACCGGGCTAGAAAATCTAATAAGCACCGTAGTACTTCCGGATAAATCGACATCCATTAACTTTGTGTATTCCGGTTCTGCCTCAGTAGATACAAATATCTCTGCTTTTTTTAATACATTACTACTTATTGAATGACAAACGCAATAATCAATTCTAGGCTGTTCCGTAAATTCAAAAGTTAATGTCAACGGCCAATTATTAGGAAAAGCATCTTCTGATGTATTAGAATGATATCCGGTCTCTTTACTTCTATCATAAGTCCTATGAAATCCTGAAGATCCCAACTGAGATACTTTGCCCAGAGAATTTACTGCACTACCTGTGGAAACCGGAACTAATAGATCACCTTGAATACCAGATTCACCACTTTCATACTCTCCTAAGGCCTCTTGAGATATAATTAACTCAGAGAATAAATCACTTGCTTTATCTTTTACCGTAATAGTTCCCGTACGCTTTTCCCCTTTATTACGTTGAATAAAATATGTATGGCCCGTAGTCACATATTCTGCCGTGCGGGTGGTGACCGGCAACGTGATCCAATCGACAGTCGGTATTATTTCAAACTCTACATTTGCAGTTACTGTAAACTCTATTTTTCCTCCTTCCGCAGTAAAAGTTCTCATCATAGGAGAGATTAAAATACCTTTATCCGTCCCCAATTGACGCACAGTTATTTTTTTCGATAACTCTGCTGCCTTCACGGTAATAATAGTACTCCGCTGTTCTTTTCCCGTATTGGGGGTAACAGAGATAGTAAGTTTGTGATTCCCCGAATTAATGTCAGGAAGAATACTGCACCAGCTTTTACCATTGCTTTCTACAGTAGCACTCCACTCTGCTTGATTGGTCGTAATTACAATCGTTTGCGATTCTCCATTCTCTTTGAAATCTACAAATTGTTCTGCTATTTCTAATGTAGCAGTATTAGCTCCTTTACCTTCTTCATCGGAGCAAGCGCTTACCACTGTGCATAAAAAGAACAGCATAAAAAAAAATAATAATCTTTTTTTCATGATATAGATATAATATGAATGTTTTGAAAAGGAGGATACCTTTAATGCATCCTCCTTAAAGCCTATGCCATAGACTTACTTATTCTTCGGTAGCTTCCGGATCATAAAAATAGCGTTCCACATTGTAAATACGAAATTCCGCCATTGAAAAATTTACGTTACCCGTATGAGTCTTCTTTACATGAAAACGAAGATAATTGAACTCGAAAGGAACTTCATATACATCAGAAGAATATGCTGCCAATGCAACTTCAGGTAACCCGTCGGCCACTGTTGTCAATGTTTTTACCTGAGTCCATTCATCATCCTCATTTACCTTAACAGAGCATTCTATTTCTGCCGGAAAACTACCGACACTTCTATTTATATACGAGAATTTCAAATACTTCTGAGACTTCGGGTATGCAATATCCAAATAGTAAGTTGTTCCTGCAGGTACTCCGGAATATGCAGTATTCAAAAAAGTACTGGTATTATTATCAAGCAAACGTTCCGGACCATAACCATCAGCAATGCAACTTGACTGCGGAATAGTAGTAACACCATCGGGCTGAAATCCGCCTAATGTCAAATTATCAATGGTTATAGCCAACTCCGTAGATGTTTTTTCATCAATAACCGGAGCTCGTTCTGCGATTCCTGTTATTCGTTGTACTATTCCCGGTGTAAAGGTTGTACTGAATGGCTGTACTTCGAATGTATATTCTCCATATCTTTTGAGCGCATTATCTATCGTAAATGAGTTACTGAATCTGCTTGTCGTTTTCTTAATATTTTTCTTTACAGCGGGATCATAATAACGTATCTCAACCAAACGTGTAGTATTAGCATCTTCTTCAACAGCATACTCCCATGTTAACGTAATGGAACCGGGAGCACTCTGTGTTGTTAAGTTCTGAATTTCAGTAGCGGCAATACTTTCTTCATCGTCAGAATTACATGCTGCAACGATCAGTCCTAAACTGAGGAGGGGTAGTATATATTTTATTAATTTCATTTTATAGAATCTTTATGTATAACAATTATTGGTCATATCCCGGATTTTGTACCATATTGGGATTCTTATTAATTTCACCGATAGGAAGCGGCATTAAATAATGAGCCGGAATAAAACGACGTTGCACATCTACCGGCACAGGTTTGGCAAATTCTGTTATAGTTGCTGCCTGAACAGAAAGCCCTTTCGGCTGTTCACCTAACGTCTCTGCTATTCCCCAACGACGTATATCCCAAAAATTATGATTTTCAAGATAAAGTTCAATTAAGCGTTCCTGATGAACAATTTCCCTCAATTTATCTTGTGTAAGCTCTGCGATTCCTTCCCAAGATTCTTCCACAGTAGGTATTCCAGCTCTCCCACGAACATAATTCAAGTACTTCTTTGCTTCTGTCAAATCATTACACTCCACACAAGCTTCTGCATAGTTCAGATAAAGCTCTGCGAGGCGAACCATAGGCCACGGATAGTTTATCACTTTAAAGCCGGTAGATTTAGAGGCACTTGTTCCCGGATGAGCACCTTTCTTATTCAGATAACCGGTTTTAGTTCCATACTTATTATCGTTGGTTATCCCCATATTCTGTGTCTTCATAAACTGTACCAGTTGCTTATACTTTTTATCTTTTCCCCTTTTCCATATCGGAGCATACGAGAACTCTTTTCTGTCATCTTCTCCCGATACCTCATAATAGCCGTTATGAAAAGCAATCCAAGCATAAAAACGTGGTTCCCTGTTCATATTCAGTTTAAGGCTTTCCCCTTCTCCGTTTTTATCATTTTCTTCAGCAGGGAACGTGGCTACATCATACCGGTTAACATAATCATAAGTAGGATCGACATCCAACGGAAGACCATTTTTAGTATAGAACCGTTCTATTTGTCTCAGTGTTGGAGCTAATCCACCGAAAGCAGTTGTACTTAAACGAGGAATCGTTTTTCCTTGCAGATCACTATTATACACCTCTTTCTCACAAAAAGCCCAAATCACCTCAGGAGTATTGTCTTTATCAATAAACGTAAAGCGCAAAGAGCGTTGGGTCAAGTCCGCTGGTTCGGGGTAACTAGGCAAAGTACTCGCATCGGCTACATACAAGTCATAGTTAGCCTCCGGGTTTCTTGCCCAGTCAATTGCTTCTTTGCAAGCTTGAGCAGCCGTTATCCATTTTCCGGGATCATAGGTTGTACTAATTAATTGAGTTCCATCCGGATTTTTAAAATCACTATACAACGATTTAAACTTTTCGCCACCATTAAACTGCGGTGAAGCTGCATACAACAATAACCGTGCACGAATAGCCATAGCAGCTACACCGGTAGCTCTCCCATAATCAAGTCCGGTACGACGCATCGGCAAACGCCTGGCAACGTTCTTCAGTTGCTCTGCAACCCATGCCACACATTCATCATACGTATTTCTTCCCAACATTGCTGTCGGAGAATCAACAGAAGAAACTTTCGGAAGCTCTTTAATCAAAATAGAAGGGCCATAAGTACGCAAAAGATAAAAATGATAAAATGCTATCAAAAAGTCTGCTTCTGCATCATAAGCCACTTTCAACTCATCACTGAGTCCCGGCACACTACCTAAATTTTCTTTTAACAGATAACATTGCCGAATACCCTTAAATAAATCATGCCAATAATCAATATAAGGAGTACTTGGAGTATAATTACCTTGCGCAAATTTTCCAAAAGTTTCATGTTCCCAAGGAGTGACAACCTCATCACCTGTAAGAAAGTCCAGACTGGCACTTCCGTGTCTGGGATTTGGAATATAAGCATAACAAGAATAGAGATAACGCTCGGTTAACTGGGGGTTCTTGAATGCATCTTCTTCTGTAGGTTTCTCATCAGGCACAATGTCCAGATAATTACAAGAGCAACATACAAAGACACATAGAAGTATCAAGTATTTATTAATAAATTTCATATCTATTATTTTTAAAGGTTATTTTATAGTCATCTGAAAACCAATATTAAATACACGTTGGGTTGGGTATTTTAGTCCATTACCACCACCTTGTTCAGGATCCCACAATTTAAACTTGGAGAAAGTCAATAGATTAGAACCACGTAAGTATAAGCGCATAGATTTAAAGGTATATCCAACTTCTGCATTCTTCAATTTCAAGAAAGCACCATCTCGCTCCCAATATGTAGAAGTCGTAGAATTATTAGCACTTCTCTCAATAGTTAGACGTGGATATTCCGCAAATATATTCTGATTCTCAGGACTCCATCTGTCATCGGCTATAAATTTCTGCACATTCTTATTCTCCCGCATTGTGCCGAAAGGTTGCAGACCGCTCATAAACAAAGAGGTCTTGGCCACTCCCTGAAAGAAGAAAGAGAAATCAAAGCCTTTATAATGAAATGAAGGTCCAAATCCGTAGATAATTTCAGGAGTAGTCGGATTGCCAATAGGCACCATGTCATTTTTGTCAATAATATCATCATACACTCCATATACATTAGGCTGATTGACATATTTAATGTCACCTGGGCCAACAGTACCTCCAATCAACTGGGTCGGGTGATTATTTATCTCAGCCTGATCAGCAAACAAATGGTCAGATACGTATCCCCATTGTTGAGAGGTACTGTAACCAATTCTGGAAAGATTAGCACGATCTCCTACAGATTCCTCGTATGCCCTAATCTCATTGTGTGCATAAGTGAATGTTCCTTTAAATGTCATACTAAAGTCTTTGTTGAACTGATGACCGAAATCAATAGAAGCGTCAATTCCTTGATTCCGTACGGCTGCACTATTTACATAATAGCTAGTCCCATATACTCCTAAATAAGAAGGAATAGTCGCCTTCGTTTGGAAAATATCTGTTCGGTCTTCGCGAAATACATCCACCGTCAAATTCAGATTATTAAACAATGCCATATCCAATCCAATATTATACTTTTTTCCAACTTCCCAGCCCAAATCATAATTGGCAAAACGCTTATATGATGGGCCAGTCAATGTCCTGTCCATATTAATGCCAGTCGTAAAAGTAGGACTTCCCGTTAAATCAACATCTGCTAAGTAGGCAAAGCGTTGTCCGCCAATATTACCATTACCAACTAATCCGTACGAAGCTCTGAGCTTCATTTTGGAAATTACGTTTCGCAATGGTTGAAAAAATTTTTCTTCACTAATATTATATCCGACAGCTACAGAAGGAAAGAGACCAAAACGATTCCCCTTCGCAAAATTTTCAGAGCCGTTGTATCCCAAGTTTACTTCAGCCAAATAACGTCCATCGTATGCATACGATGCTCTGGCTGCAATTCCTTGGCGACGAGTCGGAAGAGCCACTAATAAGTCCGTTCCCGGATTATTATTCATATATTCATCCTGATTATAAATCAGCAAAGCCCCCACATCATGCTTTCCGAATGTACGATTGTATTCTAACATCGCTTGTAAGTAAATACGCCGATTACCGGTATTGCTACTTTTTGTTTTAAGCTCAGTCCCTACTTCAGCACCTTCCTGAACCACTTCCATATCATAAGTACCATCATCATTGAGAGACCAATTATTAACAGTAAATTTATTCCAGTCGGAATATCGTGTCTGAACAGATTCACTAAAATTCTTTAAAGAAGCCATAGCCTTAAAAGTCAAACCATCCACCAAGAAATCCAATTTTTGGTCAAAATTCAATGAAGCTGTTACTGTACTCTGAAATATATCATTATATCCATTTACCATTGTCGCTAATGGATTCACTGTTGTATTTGTAGGTACCCCCCATTTAATATAAGAAGTTGTTCCATCGTCCGGGAACATAATCGGAGCATCTACCGGATTCGTATTCATCACACTAGAGAACAAACTGCTTGTACTTTCATTCGGACCACGTTTATCTACCAACATTACGTTCAATCTCAAAGATAATTTAGATGTTTTACCCAAACGTGCATTGATATTGTTCTGAAAAGAATAGCGCATTCGACTAATATTGTTATCGAATGAAAAAAAATCTTTAGAACGACTTTTCAGCATACCACTCTCATGACCTACAGAGACGCTGGAAAAATAATCAACTTTTTTACCACCACCCCGAATATTAAAGTTAAATGTTTCACTGAATGAACGGTCCTTAAACATTTCACCATACCAGTCAACATCCGGGAAAATATAAGGATTCAGTCCCTGGCGGGTTCCATTAATACGTTCTTGCGTGTAAGCCTCTTTACCTGCCGGTTGGTTACGTACAGCCTCATTATAAAGTTCCATAAAGGTAACACCATCCACAAACTCAGGTATATTGGTAGGCGTAGACATACTACCTTCCACACGGAAATTTATAATCGGTTTATCCAAGGCAGCACCGGACTTGGTCGTCACAATCATCACACCATTAGCACCACGCATACCATACATTGCAGTTGCTGTTGCATCCTTCAGAATCGAGAACCCATCAATAACTTCCGGGTCAAGAGCATTCAAGTCAGTTGTAGTTGATTCAATACCATCAATAATGATCAGCGGAGAAGTACTTGCACTACCAAGTGTAGAGACACCACGAATCCAAAAGTTAGCGCCATCAGCTCCCGGTTCACCACTACGTTGCACAGCAATCACACCGGCCAAACGTCCGGCAAAGGAAGTGGAAAGATTAGACGCAGGAACTTTCAGATCGGCTGGTCGTATAGATTGTACTGAACCTACCATACTAGCCTTTTTCTGTCCGGTTCCGTATGCTGTAACCACAACTTCCTCTAAGTTTTTGGCATCTTCTTGTAATGTAATAATAATATTCTGGCGGTTTCCAACTTTTATTTCCTGTGTAGCGTAACCAATGTAAGAAACTATCAAAATTGAATTTTCTGATGGAACCGACAAATTATAAAGCCCATCCATATTGGTAGTAGTACCTATGGTTGTTCCTTTTACTTTGATAGTCGCACCGATAATAACATCTCCTTTATCGTCTTTGACAAGTCCCTGAATCAGTTTGTTCTGCCTTGACTGCTGAGGAACTTCTTCCGACCGTTCCAATCCTTTCTTTAGGACAATCTGCCGATCATTTATTTCATATACAACAGATGTTCCTTTCAGCACTTGCTCAAGTATCTGTTCTATACTCTGTTTTTCTACTTTCACAGAGACTTTCTTAGATGTATCGAGCAGATCTGTACGATACATAAATATAAACTCACTATGTTTTTCAATGTATTGAAAAATCGTTTTAATAGAGGTTTGTTTAAATTCAAAAGAGAATTTTTGATTTTGTGCATATACGGAATTGCTCGAATAACTCCACATTGAAGTCAATAGAAATCCCAGTACAAACATAATTTTCGTTAATCGATTCATTATGATTGCGTTTTTCAACTTTTTTTCCATAATTTTGTAAGATTGATATAATACCAGTAACTCGGTGTTTTTCACTTTATCCGGGTAATATGTGCAGTATTACTCGGATTTTCTAATTAGACAAATCTTTTCATGTTATCATACGTATTCATTTTTAAGATTAAACATTCGGTTTCAAATTTTATTGTACAATTTTCTCTAGAGGCTTTAACATATAGGTATCCCCTCGTTTCAAGAAAGAGAACCCTCCTGTAGCAGATATTCTTTTCAATGCTGCTTCTACGCCGCACTCCAAGTCTATTTTACCTGTTATTTTTATAGTTGAAATATCATCTGTACAATTAATATCAACTCCGTAATATCGACCCAGTTTGGCTAAAATCACATTCAGCGGATCATTATTCAGAGACAATATCCCTTCAGTCCAAAGTACATATTCTTCCGCATTTACAGAAGACTCTTCGATCAGACCATCAGACAATATTGTAGCTTTATTATCAGGTGAAAGAACCAGTTCCTTACCCGATTTGCTTTTCACATTTACTTTACCACGTACTAAGACAACTTCTGCATTTTCAAATGTGCCGCTATAAGCCTTTATATCAAAAGCAGTCCCTAATACTTGTACTTCAAATTGTGCCGTTTTCACAATAAAAGGAGCTGATTCATCTCGTTTCACATCAATAAAAATTTCTCCATCTACAAAGATTTCACGTCTGTTTTTCTCAAAACGTTTAGGATAAATCACTTTCGTACCCGCATTAATATGCAAACTAGAGCCATCAGCAAGAATCAAACGGGTATATTTACCTTTAGGAACAATAATCTGGTCGTATAAATCTTTTGTAGTATTCTTAGAGACCTTTTCTTCATCTACACTCACAATTCCCTCTTGTGAATAAGCTACTGTAGCTCCTTTCTTTACATGATGAACTTCTTTCTCAGAGACAATTAAACGAATATCCTCTCCTTCTATAGATTCATTAGACATTTGTGCTGCTATTACGGATATATCCGATTTATTATTAAAAGAATACCATTCAATTCCCAACCATATACACCCTATAAAAGCAGCTGCAGAAGTAATTGCCACAAGTATATATCGTTCTTTCCTTCTTTGTTTTTTCTTTTCAACTCCTTCTTTTATTTTACTCCATACTTCAACTATTTCCTTTTGAGAAGGAACTTCGTTTTGCATCTTGAAATAATCTATAAGATTGCGTACAGTATTCCTGATATCTATTTTACTATATTTCATTTTTATCCTCTTTTATAATTAGAATGGAATTAAAAGAAAAACCTACTCACTTTTACAGCATTTTTTTTGCAGAAAAAAACAATAGAGTCAGAAAAAGGATATATCTATATAATAATCAACAAATTACAAAGAAAATATTTTTTCCCTTTCAAAGAGATAATATTATTTTAAGAAAAAACAATTGCCATACACCAAAGAAGTATTCATCTTGAGTTACTAGAGTGCGCAGTTTAGCTAAAGCCCGGCTAGACAAATTCATAGACGATTGTATGTTCATATCCATAACATCCGCTATTTCCTTATATGAGAGTTCCTGCACGTAACGTAAATAAAGAACTGTTTTTTGATTCGGAGATAACTGTGAGATTGCCTCCAAAAGACGACGGGCCAGTTGCAGATCATGATCATTCTTAGGAAATAACTGTTCAAATAGATCTTCATTGAGCGGAATATGAAAAACTGAGTCATCTAATGAATCCGCTTCTTTATTAGTTGCTAATTTATAGGTGAGATTATTTCTTAAAGCTTTTAATAGATAAGAACGGACTGTTATGTTTGTCACATTAATGTGAGTATTCTGATATAAGCTTATAAAAAGATCCTGGATACAATCTTTGACCAATTCTTTATCTGTACTGCATCTCAAACCATAATTCAACAGAAGAGAATAATATCTTTGATAAAGTATTTCCAATGCTTTTTGATCGCCTTTTATCAAAAGGCCCCACAAAGCAATATCATCCATTTCACTAGAGGCAGTCATGCTTTTCATTTTCTATAGACATAGCGCAAATATACTTTAAATATTCAAAGATTAAAAAAAATCCTATTTTTTTATGAGAAAAATTACTCGTTGAAATACTCAAAAACCTTCCAATAAGTGGGATAGAAGTGCATCGTGTCCGATAACAGTGAAAATCAGTGAAAGAATTTAAAAGAGAAACAAATGCAACAGAATTATTTGGAAGAAATACAATGAAGGCTTACATTTGTCATGTGATTTTTTTCATAGTATTAGATTTAAGGTTAACAAAGGTTGGAGCAAAGCGTTGCTCCTTTTTTTATGTTTATGATAAACTAAGCTAATAATTGATACATTCCTCCCACCAATACACGAATTACACCTTTCATTTCAAGTTCGAAAAGAATTGCATTCATTTTCTGTACAGGAATATCTGCTTCAACAACTAATGTATTAATCTGTAAATCTCCTTGTTTCTCCAGAATATCAACCACCTTTTGCTCGTCCTCGGATAAGTCAAGGAAAAGACTGCGTTGCACATTTTCCACTTTCGCCGGATGAGCAGCAATATCCCAACCCATTGCCGATACAAAATCTTCTGCCGAAAGAAGTAAAGAAGCCTTATTATCCCGAATCAGTTGGTTACAACCTTTGGAATATTCATCATTCAGGCGTCCCGGGAAAGCAAAGCAGTCCCGGTGATAGCCTTCTGCAAGTTCGGCAGTGATTAACGAACCACCCTTCTCGGCAGACTCAATAACAATTGTAGCGTCACACATACCGGCAACGATACGGTTGCGGCTGACAAAGTTATGGCGGTCGGGATTCGTTCCGGTCAGGAATTCAGTTAACAGCCCACCATTATCAAGCATATCAATAGCTGTCTTTCGATGCACATAGGGATAGATGCGATCCAAGCCATGGGCAAGAACTCCTACCGTAGAAAGCTGATTGGCTAATGCTGCACGATGAGCGTTTATATCGATTCCATAAGCCAAGCCACTGACTACCAAGACATCAGGGCACAGTACTTTCAGATCGTGCAAAAAAGAAGCACAGATACGGGTTCCATAATCAGTGGCATGACGAGTACCTACCATATTAACGACACGGAGGGCATTCAAATCTGTATTTCCTTTGAAGAAAAGAACAACGGGAGCATCCTCACACTCTCTCAATCGGGAAGGATACTCCTCGTCGGTTATGGTCAGGCAACGAATATTATTCTTCTGAACAAAATCAAATTCCTGCTTCGCACGGTCAATGGCTTGCGGACAATCCAACGCATTCACTACACGCCGACTTATTCCCGAAACACATTCAAGAAGTGCCTCGCGGTTATGGAATATGAACCCGGCACTTCCCGCCTCGTCCATCAAATGTTTCGCTCCAATATGCCCGATACCGGGCACCATTGTCAAAGCAATACTATAAATTTGTTCTTCTTCGGAGCTATTCATTTCAGGTAATGTGCAAAGACGTTATCAAACAATTCGCTGTCACTCAAACGTCCATTTACTACACATACCGTTTCAACAGTGGATTTCACTACTACTTTATTATCACTTTTCCGGAAAATATCCTGATAGAACACATACTTAATGCCTTCTTTCTTCATATATAGCTTGGATACAAATTCATCTCCACTCTTCAACGGAGTTTTGAAAGCCATATTGATACGTGCTACTACGGGATCGACTCCCTGCTCATGAAGTGCTGCAAAGCTAACGCCGACCGAGGTCAGAAATTCATGCCGGGTATGTTCCAGATAATGCTGATAGTTGGCATTATTGACAATACCTTGAAGGTCGCATTCATAATCACGCACCTTCATTTCCAATTCATAGATATAGTTCATTTATCGTGAATTAAAGATTAGAGAATAATGACCGGAGCTAGCCTCTTTTCTGTTCGATATCCAGCCCTTTAAACTTTTTCAGTTCTTCGGTAGATACCAGTTTATACAGTTTGTCACTCGGACGTATCTTATCCGACTTCATAGAGAAATGCTGCCCTTTCTTTACGGTCTGCACCGGTTCCAGATCAACACGCGCTTCATCCAATGTCATAAAAACAGCACCGGTAGTCGGTCCTGTAATCAACAGTTTGTCGCCTACGCTAACCTCGGCAGCTTCAACCAAAAACTCGGAGACTCCGATGTTAGAGAAGTATTTGATCCCTTTTCCCACGTAAATCTTACGTTCCGTTGCCGCCGATCCATAATTGCGGGTCCATTCTCCCAAACGCTGTCCGAGATAGTAGCCGTCCCAGAAACCACGGTTGAAAACGGTCTTCAGGCGTTCATCCCATGCTGCAATCTTTTCATCAGTAAAGGTATCTTCCAGATAGGCTTTGATAGCTTCTTTGTAGCATTCCACCACTGTGCGCACATACTCAGGTCCACGGGCACGACCTTCAATCTTGAACACACGCACACCTGCATCCAACATCTTATTCATAAAATGAATAGTTTTCAGGTCTTTCGGCGACATGATATATTCGTTATCAATATCCAATTCCACATCCGTTTCCTTATCACGAACGGTATAAGAACGACGACACACCTGCATACAAGCACCCCGGTTGGCAGAATGGTTCATCTCATGCAAAGAAAGATAGCATTTACCCGAAACAGCCATACAGAGCGCACCATGACAGAACATTTCAATACGAAGCTGTTCGCCACTCGGACCGCAGATATGTTCTTCCTGTATCTGCCGGTAAATCTCCGCTACCTGTTCCAGATTCAATTCACGGGCCAGTACCACTACATCAGCAAACCGGGCATAGAATTTCAACGCTTCTGCATTGGAGATATTCAGCTGGGTGGAAAGATGCACCTCCTGCCCTATCCGGCGGGCATAGTCCATCACTGCAACATCAGCCGCAATCACAGCCGAAATTCCCGCTTCCTTAGCCGCATCGACAATCGTATGCATTAAAGGAATATCTTTATCATAGATAATGGTGTTCACCGTCAGGTAGCTTTTCATCCCGTGCTCATCGCACGTGCGGGCTATTTCCCGCAAGTCATCAATCGTGAACGTATTAGCCGAACGGGCACGCATATTCAAGTTTTCTATACCGAAATAGATAGAATCGGCACCTGCCTGAATGGCCGCAGCTAGAGATTCGCGCGAACCTACAGGAGCCATAATTTCAAAATCTTTCAAACTAAGACTCATAGAATATATACTTATTTGTATCAGTTAAGCAAATGAATGCGTACAAAGGTAGGCTTTTTTCCGTATTTTTGCAGCGAAAAGAAGAAGTTACTTCAATCATAAACAGCAAATAACAAAATCGTATATGAAGATTAACCATATAGACTTGGGAAAACATCCTATCCTGCTTGCTCCCATGGAAGACGTGACCGACCCGGCTTTCCGCCTGATGTGCAAAAAGTTCGGAGCGGACATGGTATATACTGAATTTGTATCGAGTGACGCACTGATACGTGCTGTCAGCAAGACAGCGCAGAAGTTAAACATCAGTGATGAAGAACGTCCCGTCGCTATTCAGATATACGGCAAAGATACGGAAACCATGGTGGAAGCCGCAAAGATTGTGGAACAGGCACAGCCTGATATTTTGGATATTAACTTCGGATGCCCGGTGAAAAGAGTGGCCGGAAAGGGTGCCGGAGCAGGAATGTTGCAGAATATCCCTCAAATGCTGGAGATTACCCGTGCCGTAGTGGATGCGGTAAAAATCCCCGTAACGGTGAAAACCCGTCTGGGGTGGGACGCCAACAACAAAATTATCGTAGAGCTGGCAGAACAGTTACAGGATTGCGGTATTGCCGCATTAACCATACACGGTCGTACCCGTGCACAAATGTACACCGGAGAAGCGGACTGGACGCTGATAGGAGAAGTAAAAAATAATCCGCGGATGCATATCCCGATCATCGGCAACGGGGATGTGACAACGCCTCAACGCTGCAAGGAGTGTTTCGACCGTTATGGAGTGGACGCTGTTATGATAGGCCGTGCCAGCTTCGGCCGTCCATGGATATTTAAAGAGATGAAGCATTATCTGGAGACAGGCGAGGAACTGCCGCCACTAAGTTTTGAATGGTGCATGGAAGTCCTCCGCCAGGAAGTGATTGACAGTGTAAACCTACTCGACGAACGCAAAGGTATCTTGCACGTGCGCCGTCACTTGGCTGCAAGCCCGTTATTCAAAGGAATCCCTAATTTCCGTGACACCCGCATCGCTATGTTACGTGCCGAGACCAAAGAGGAGCTGTTTCAGATATTTAATGAAATACTCACCAACAGAGAAAGTAGCCCGAAAAATTAAATACGATATTTATAGCATTGCATCCTTGAAGATAGTATTATGGAGCAATGCTATTTTATTTGAACATCGGTTGCGCAAACCACTTTTTAAACATCCAAGTTACCACCACATACAACAGGAATGCGGAGAAAAAGCCTACAATAGCATCAATGACATAATGAGCCTGAATATATACAGTAGCTCCACAAAGCAGCATATAGAAAGGTATCAGGCAAGCAAACAGCTTCTTACTGCCCCGCCATGCCATAATCATCAGAATGGTAGAAATGCCGACATGCGAACTTGGAAATGCGGCCGTAGGCCGTTCGCCCACTTGTTGGGAGCCTTCCACTAAACTATAAAAGAACCCATGCTGATAGCCCGGACCGGGAAGCAATTCCTGATGATGATTGAAATAATCACCGATAGCCGGAAAAATTCCTTTAGAAACATTATCAAATCCAATGGCAGGAAAATAGAATTGAGGTCCTGCAACAGGTACGAATATATATATCAGATAATAGATAAAGAAGGAAGTGACAAGCACAAAAGACATCTTTTCAAACCACTCGAACCTATAAATGAAATAGAATAACGCCACAATCAACATCATCGGATAATAGAAGAAATATCCCATATTGAACGCCTCACTGACCAGAAGATGCGGGAACGTATGACAAAACCAGATAGCAGGTTGCCCATTAAAAATAAACTGTTCGGTGATAGCGAAGACATGATCCAGATTCGGAAAGAACCGGTTGAACTCGAAAGTATCCGGATACCAGTAAGAAAGCAGGCTCATCTGAATGACGATGCGTACAAACGCCGAAAACTTACAGGGAGCAAGCCGGTAGAGATACATCAACAGAAAAGTCATTGCAGCAATCATAGCCCTATCCAGCAACATGTGCCATGGATGATCCATTCGCTGAAACAGGAATAGAATCAAAATGGAGGTCAACAGATTATAAATCAATGTAATCTTCTCCACAGCAAACAACCCTTTCCGGGTTTCTACTCGCTTAAATAAGTCTAAAGCCATCCTTCGTTTTTATACCAGGCAATGGTTTCATGGACTCCCTTTTCCAAATCATATTCGGGCGCATATCCCAGTTCATTAATTGTCGGGATGATGTCACATTGCCAATTGCGTTGTTTCATTATCTTATATTTATCCGAATTTAGTGTACTGCTCTTTCCGGAACGTGTAGCAATAAATTCAGCGAGCAAAGATATAACTTTTAGCACAATTAACGGACATTTCAGATGAAGAACAAACGGATTACCCAATTCTTTTTGTATCAGGTCCGAAAACGCACGACTCTTATACACATTCCCGTCTGTCAGGAAATACGTTCTACGGGTAACATTTTTCTCTATTCCCAGGAAAATAGCTTGCACAATGTCTTTCACATATACAAAAGTAAGGTCTTGACGCCGGAAACCCACCGAGAAATCAACATGCTTCTGAATAGATTTCGCCATAAGGAAATAATCTGTTTCACGAGGTCCGTAAACTCCCGTAGGACGATAAATGACATAAGGAAAACCGGGAATACTCTGAATATACAGTTCCGCTTTCAGTTTACTGAACCCATAAGCCGTATTGGGCGCCGGAGTATCATCCGCCTCAATCGGAGTATAATCCTTCTCACGTACAGGACCGAATACACTCAACGTGCTGATATATATAAACTGCTTCGGAACCATATTCAACGCTTTCAGCGTGTCTATAAAATATTTAGTCTGGAGATAATTGACATAATCAAAAGTCTTTTTGTCAGAGCATTTGGTGACACCGGCACAATGAATGATATAATCAAACTTGTTATAAGTACCTTTATGCCCGGAGAGTTGGGCACGAAGTTCATTAGGATGCGCAAAGTCCAGTTCCAGAAAATGAATCTTCCGGTTTTTTAAATATTTCTTACTGCTCGTAGAACGAATCCCTGCCCACACACCAAACCTTCGTTTCAACGCTTCCTCTACGATGAAACTTCCTATAAAACCGCTTGCGCCCGTAATTAAAACACTCTCCATTATTACTCTCTAGGTTCTGCGTGAATATTAATAAAAGTACCTCACTAAACATTTTCTTGATAATGCCACAAAGATACAATAAATATAAAACAAAAGCCATTTTGCTTTTCTCAATTATTATTTGTCGCACTCAACCCGTTGAAAAACCCCGATACCCTTTAAATACCACTTAAATACAACGATAAAATTATGAGTTATCCCCAACTTTGTAATATACCTTATCAGAACCAACCTGACCTATTACGGAAAATCAAATACAAGACTGCAAAGTTATTTTTCTTTCCTCAAAGTTTCGATAAGGAAAATATTCCTATATCTTTGTAACTAGATATTTTTAAAAGACTACATTATGGCGAAAAAGAAAGAAAAGAAAGAGAAGAAAGCCGGCAAGAGAATGAGTAAAAAACAGTTAGCCGCGCTATTGATAGACTTTTTCCATGCCAAACAAAGCGAGACGCTGAGCATGAAATATATTTTCTCAGAGTTACATCTCACCACTCACCCGCAGAAAATGCTATGCGTCGATATTCTTCACGAAATGCTGGATGATGACTATATCAGCGAAATAGAAAAGGGAAAGTTCCGTCTCAACAATCATGGAACAGAGATGACCGGCACCTTCCAACGGAAAAGTAACGGAAAGAATTCCTTCATCCCCGAAGGAGGGGGCGATCCTATCTTTGTGGCCGAACGCAACTCGGCCCATGCGATGAACAACGACAAAGTAAAGATCACCTTCTACGCCAAACGTAAAAACAAGGATGCCGAAGGGGAAGTAATAGAAATACTGGAACGTGCCAACGATACATTTGTCGGTACACTGGAAGTAGCCAAGTCGTATGCTTTTCTGGTGACGGAAAACCGCACACTTGCCAATGACATCTTTATCCCGAAAGAAAAGCTGAAAGGTGGTAAAACCGGAGACAAAGCAATTGTGAAAGTGACCGAATGGCCGGACAAGGCAAAAAATCCTATCGGACAAGTCATTGATATACTTGGCAAAGCCGGTGAAAACACTACGGAGATGCACGCCATTCTTGCCGAATTCGGTTTGCCTTATGTCTATCCGAAGTCGGTAGAGACGGCGGCAGACAAGATTCCCGCCGAAATTTCAGCCGAAGAGATTGCCAAACGTGAGGACTTCCGCAAAGTTACCACTTTCACTATTGACCCGAAAGATGCCAAAGACTTCGACGATGCACTTTCTATCCGCAAATTGAAAGAAGGATTGTGGGAAGTAGGTGTACACATCGCCGATGTGACGCATTACGTGAAAGAAGGAGGAATCATTGACAAAGAGGCAGAAAAACGCGCCACTTCCGTCTATCTGGTGGACCGCACCATTCCGATGCTTCCCGAACGATTGTGTAACTTCATCTGTTCCCTCCGCCCGAATGAAGAAAAGCTGGCTTTCTCCGTAATCTTCAATATTACCGAAAAAGGTGAAGTCAAGGATTCACGCATCGTTCATACGGTTATCAACTCCGACCGCCGCTTTACTTACGAAGAGGCACAGCAAATTATCGAGACAAAAGAAGGAGACTTCAAGGAAGAAGTACTCACACTGGATACTATCGCCAAAGCACTTCGCGAAAAACGTTTCTCAGCAGGAGCTATCAACTTCGACCGTTACGAAGTGAAGTTCGAGATCGATGAGAAAGGGAAACCTATCAGCGTTTACTTCAAGGAGTCAAAAGACGCCAATAAACTGGTAGAAGAATTTATGTTGCTTGCCAACAGAACCGTAGCCGAAAAGGTAGGACGTGTGCCGAAGAATAAGAAAGCCAAAGTGCTCCCTTACCGTATCCACGACCTGCCCGACCCGGAAAAGCTGGAAAACTTGTCGCAGTTCATCGCCCGTTTCGGCTATAAAGTACGTACAAGCGGTACAAAAACAGATATTTCAAAGTCTATTAACCACCTTCTGGACGATATTCATGGTAAGAAAGAAGAGAATCTGATTGAAACAGTTTCTATCCGTGCCATGCAGAAAGCGCGTTACTCTACGCATAACATCGGCCACTACGGACTGGCATTCGAATATTACACTCACTTCACCTCACCGATCCGCCGTTTCCCGGATATGATGGTACATCGTCTGTTGACGAAGTACATAAACGGAGGACGCAGCGTATCAGAAGCCAAATACGAAGACCTCTGCGACCACAGTTCGAACATGGAGCAAATAGCTGCCAACGCTGAACGCGCTTCTATCAAATATAAACAGGTAGAATTTATGAGCGAACGCTTGGGGCAGATTTACGATGGCGTAATCTCCGGTGTAACCGAATGGGGACTCTACGTAGAACTGAACGAAAATAAATGTGAAGGTTTGGTGCCCATCCGCGATCTGGATGATGATTATTACGAATTTGACGAGAAGAACTATTGCCTTCGCGGACGTCGTAAAAACAAGATATATAGTCTAGGAGATGCTATTACCGTTCGCGTAGCACGTGCCAACCTTGAGAAGAAACAATTGGATTTTGAATTAATAGAAAAATAAGTTCACCACAAAGGGGAAGCTAACAACCATTATGAAAACCTTTATCATCGAAGACAAACAAAGAATCGAGTCTATTATTCTTCATTGTGACGTTTGTTTTGTAGGTATAGTCGATATGGAAGGTAATCCATACGTAGTTCCGATGAACTTCGGTTATGAAGACGGCATTATCTATCTCCACTCCGGGCCCGAAGGCAGTAAAGTGGAAATGTTGGAACACAATAATAATGTCTGTATCACTTTTAGTCTCGGACACAAGCTTGTCTATCAGCACGAAAAAGTGGCTTGCAGTTACAGTATGCGTTCTGAAAGTGCGATGTGTCGCGGAAAAGTAGAGTTCGTTGAAGACATGGAAGAAAAACGTGGCGCATTGGACATTATCATGTGTCATTATACGAATAATGAATTTAATTACTCCGATCCGGCTGTCCGTAATGTTAAAGTATGGAAAGTACCGGTAGACCGGATGACGGGAAAAGTATTCGGCCTGCGAGCTGATGAAAAGCCATAGATATGAAAAAATTAGTATGTGGACTTACCTTGTGTCTGTCTGTCGGCAACATCTTTGCCGGCAGTACAAAAGACATATACAAGAAGAATTGGATTGACTTTAATAAGAACGGAGTCAAGGACGTATACGAAGACCCTGCCGCTCCTATTGAAGCCCGTGTTGCGGATTTGCTGTCGCAAATGACGCTGGAAGAGAAAACCTGCCAAATGGCTACTTTATACGGTTCGGGGCGGGTATTGAAAGATGCATGGCCCACTGCCGAATGGTCAAAGGAAATCTGGAAAGACGGTATCGGGAATATTGACGAACAGGCGAACGGATTGGGTAAATTCGGTTCCGAGCTTTCTTATCCGTATGCCAACAGTGTAAAGAACCGCCACGAAATACAACGCTGGTTTGTAGAACAGACACGGTTGGGCATTCCCGTTGACTTTACCAATGAAGGAATACGCGGATTGTGCCACAATCGGGCTACCATGTTTCCTGCCCAATGCGGACAAGGTGCCACGTGGAACAAGAAACTGATCCGAGAAATTGCGAAAGTCACTGCTGATGAGGCAAAAGCGCTCGGATATACCAATATTTACGCCCCGATTCTGGACATTGCCCAAGACCCGCGCTGGGGACGGGTAGTAGAGAGTTATGGCGAAGATCCTTATCTGGCAGGCGAACTGGGAAAACAAATGATTCTCGGTCTGCAAGCCGAAGGACTGGCAGCCACTCCGAAACATTTTGCCGTCTATAGTATCCCGGTTGGAGGACGTGATGGAGGTACACGTACCGACCCGCACGTGGCTCCGCGTGAGATGAAGACTCTTTATTTGGAACCCTTCCGCAAAGGAATTCAGGAAGCAGGAGCCTTAGGGGTAATGAGCTCTTATAATGATTATGACGGAGAACCCGTCTCCGGGAGTTATCATTTCCTTACTGAAATTCTGCGTCAACAATGGGGGTTCAAGGGATATGTAGTATCGGACAGTGAAGCAGTGGAATTCCTGCATACAAAACACCGCATTACCCCGACTGAAGAAGAAATGGCGGCACAAGTAGTAAATGCAGGACTGAATATCCGCACCAACTTCACCCCGCCACAAGATTTTATCCTCCCTTTACGCCGTGCAATCAGCGAAGGAAAAATCTCTTTGCATACCCTCGACCAACGTGTAGGTGAAATCTTACGTGTCAAATTTATGTTGGGGCTTTTTGATAATCCGTACCCAGGTGATGATCGTCATCCAGAAACGGTAGTACACAATACCGCTCATCAGGAGGTATCTATGAAAGCGGCTTTAGAGTCTATTGTTCTTCTGAAAAACGAGAATCAGATGCTTCCGTTGTCCAAGAGCCTCAACAAAATAGCAGTTATCGGTCCGAATGCAGAAGAAGTGAAGGAACTTACGTGCAGATACGGCCCTGCCCATGCTCCTATCAAGACTGTATATCAGGGAATCAAAGAATATCTGCCTAATGCAGAAGTCAGCTATGCAAAGGGATGTAACATCATTGACAAGTATTTCCCAGAAAGTGAATTATACAATGTTCCTTTGGATACACAGGAACAAGCTATGATTAATGAAGCAGTAGAACTGGCAAAAGTTTCGGACATCGCTATTCTTGTATTAGGCGGAAATGAGAAGACGGTTCGGGAGGAATTTTCCCGTACCAGCCTCGATCTCTGCGGGCGTCAGCAGCAGTTGCTGGAAGCTGTATATGCAACAGGAAAGCCAGTAGTTTTGGTAATGGTAGACGGAAGGGCAGCAACAATCAACTGGGCCAACAAATACGTTCCCGCTATTGTGCATGCCTGGTTCCCCGGTGAATTTATGGGGAATGCTATTGCTAAAGTCCTTTTCGGAGATTACAATCCGGGCGGTCGCCTGGCTGTAACTTTCCCGAAGTCAGTAGGACAGGTTCCATTTGCATTTCCATTCAAACCCGGCTCCGATTCAAAGGGGAGAGTCCGTGTAGACGGAGTTCTTTATCCTTTCGGATATGGGTTAAGTTACACTACTTTTGAATATTCAGCCTTGAAGATCTCCAAACCGGTTATAGGTCCACAAGAAAACATGACCCTTTCGTGTATCGTAAAGAATACCGGGAAAAGAGCTGGAGATGAAGTAGTTCAGCTTTATATTCGGGATGATTTCAGCAGTGTGACTACCTACGACAAGGTGTTACGTGGCTTCGAACGTATTCATTTGCAACCGGGAGAAGAACAGACAATCAGCTTTACCCTTACTCCTCAAGACTTGGGGTTATGGGACAAGAACAATCAGTTTACGGTAGAACCGGGTAGTTTTTCAATAATGATAGGAGCTTCATCACAAGATATACGGTTGAAAGGAAGTTTTGAAGTGCAATAAACCCCAATCAATAATATAAATCCATAAGAACCGGTAATAATTTTGTTTTCCTCACTAAAAAGTGAAACAGAAATTATTACCGGTTCTTCAGATTTCTATTTTCATCTATCAGTTCAACAGATTGATTCTATTAAAGTTTACTGACTTCACTATCTATATAGTCTGCTCTATTCTTTAACCACGTCTTCAACTCTTTCACTTTTGTATCGAATGAACGAGTATTTTCCCATAATTCACTATTCCTTTCCACAGAGGGTTTAAGCATTACAGCATAATCATCTACATATTGTAACAATGCATCTAGCTTATTATTCTTGAAATCTTGCCAAGTTCTCTTATATATCGCTTTCACACGGCTATCTTGTAGAAAGCGTTGGAAAAATGCCGTACCGACTCCATTCATGCTACTTGAAAATAACGGTGTTTTGTAACGTCCAAAATGATTACTCGTACCTTCATAATCATACGCCCAATCAAAATCCCAGATAGGCCCCATTACATACTTGCCATTTCCTTCTTTATGGAGAAAAACACTTTTAGGATGATTTATCTCCATGTTGTGTACCAAGTTAAAGGTTATCAGAAATTTGGCAACCGATTCAATATCAATCATGTCTACATAGCTATTTCCTTCTAACGGTTCTTTTGCAAATTGTGTCGTGAATGCATTAAAGTCCTTCTTCCAATATTCAAATTGCTCTGTGGTCAAATCAGGGTCTTTCACCATTACAGGGAGGTTAAATGCAGTCGATTTAAACTTAGGCTCATCATCCCAATAAGAATCAAGTTCCCACATGACACTGTTGTTTTCATCCAAATCTACACGGTTTTCTTTAACCTCTATCTGTTCGGTCAACAAGTAAGAACCTTTATAAATTCCGTTTAAAACCACATCTACAGGAATTGCATGATTGGTAAAAGGAAGTTCCAGCAGCCGACCTATCTTGAATGCAACCGAGTTAAGCATTAACGTAGGATCAAGATGATTTGCCAACAACACATAATTCTTGGCTTTCCCCAAACCACAGATCTCTGCTTTCTTATTAAGTTTCAGTCGATAAGGCTTTTTAGGATATCCCCACGTTGAATTGCCGCGTCCCTTCACCTCGGTTTTCCCTGTATAATCCTCATAGCCCCCTCTACCGTTAACAGCCAAAGTACCCTCCAGATAATAATCCTTACTTGGTATTTCCGCTATAGACGGATCTGTCGTCGTAATAGTCAATTCAGGAATAGCAGATAATAAGAATTCAGCCTTTACTGTATATTGAAAAGTCTCCCCATTTCTCATTATAAACTGATAAACTACGGGAGATGAAAAATCATTCTTTGTCATTCCACTTTTCTGTTCTACCTCGTCCACCAGTACTTTTACAGCATTCGTGGTAAATGTAGGGATAAGCTCGGATTGTGAGAATGTAACAAGGGGTATTATACTTTCTTCTCCAATAAAAGAGGAAACATCAGCAGTCAAGAATGCATTATTCTTTTTCAAAAAGCGGAAAGCAGAAAGCACTCCGGTATCTTTCAATGCAATTTCCACTGTATATTGCTGTTTACTGCCATCTTCTGCTTCCACAGTAAAAACCAATGGCTGCGAATAATCATTTGAGGTAACTCCGGATTCCTGCTCAACTCCATTTATCGTGATAGATTTTCCATTATATTCGAATACGGCAATTAATGATTTCAAATCATCATACTTATCCAATGGCAATGTAATCACACTCCCCTGAATAGAGGCTTCCACATCATTTGCGACCTTACCTTGATTATCACTTTTCAAAATAGAAAAGTTCAGCAATTCCTTCGTTGAAGAGATTGAGGGTTCTTCGTCTTTACAGGCGGAAAATAGTAAGAAAATAGTTACTAAAATCCCTAAAGTATTGTTTAACATAGTATTAAATAAAAATGGTTACTTGGCAAATATACGATTTTGCCAAATAACCACCCGATTATTCTCTCTCTTTTTTCTAAAATTCAGTGTATCATAAAGGATATTCCTCAAAAGCATACAAAATAGTAGACAAATAACGTTCGCCTGTATCGGGCAGCAACGCCACAATCATCTTCCCTTCATTTTCCGGGCGTTTTGCCAGTTCTGTCGCCGCATAAACAGCAGCACCCGAAGATATGCCGACCAGCAATCCTTCCAGCTTCGCCAGTTCACGGCTTGTACGAATGGCATCATCATTCTGCACCCGAATAATTTCATCTACGACGGAAGCCTTGTAAGTCTTCGGAATGAAACCCGCACCGATTCCCTGAATCTTATGAGGCCCAGGCTTTCCTCCGGAAAGAACCGGCGAATCAGACGGTTCTACCGCTACCACCCTCACACTGGGGTCGCGCATCTTCAATGCTTCACCTACTCCGCTAACTGTCCCGCCAGTACCCACGCCGGCCACAAAGATATCGACTTTCCCCTCGGTATCTCTCCATATTTCCAGGCCGGTAGTACGTAAATGCATGGCGGGGTTAGCAGGATTTTCAAATTGTTGTAAGATAACAGAGTCCGGAGTTGCCGCTTTCAGTTCTTCCGCTTTGGCAATTGCTCCTTTCATACCATCCGCACCGGGAGTCAGGACCAATTCTGCTCCCAAAGCTTTCAAAAGATTGCGGCGTTCAACACTCATCGTGTCGGGCATTGTCAATATCAACTTATAACCTTTGGCAGCAGCCACAAAAGCCAGTCCTACTCCGGTGTTGCCACTAGTCGGTTCTATAATAGTAGCTCCCGCTTGCAAAACACCTTTTACCTCAGCGTCTTCAATCATCGCCAAAGCAATACGGTCTTTAACGCTTCCGGCAGGGTTAAAATATTCAAGCTTCACTACCAGGCGAGCTTTCAAATTCTTACTCTTATTATAATTACTAAGTTCCAACAACGGAGTGTTACCAACCAGGTCCGTCAATTTTCTTGCTATCTTCTCCATATATATCCGTTTTAAATTCATACGTTTTAATATATGACAAAGATAGCGCGGATTCTGTTCAGGCGAAATACCACAGATGTGGTAATTTCATACCACATCTGTCTTACAGAAAATCTGCCCGCATCGGAGTAAATGTGTCAATCAGCACGCCTGCTTCGAGACAAACACAGCCATGAGGTTTATTAGGAGCCACATAATAGCCATCTCCTGCCGATAGTATTTCTTTCTGTTCGCCAATCGTTAATTCGAACTTTCCACTTACCACATAAGTAGCCTGACTGTGATGATGTTCGTGCATTGTACCGACAGCTCCTTTTTCAAACTGCACTTTTACCATCATCAACTGTTCGTCATAACCCATTATCTGACGACGGATTCCCGGACCCGGGTTCTCCCACTTCAGTTCCTTTTCAAACTGAAAGACTTCACTACACATCTTCATATTTATCAAATATTAATCTATTAAATAAAAACAAAGATAGCCTTTTAGTCCATTGACAGCAAAATAAAGGCAGCCTTCATTAACAAATCTCATAAATTATCCTGAATATGCTTTGAACAGTGCACCTATAACCGGACATTCAAAACCGGATGTCCTTCCACTAGCATTCTTCTCGACACATGACCTTCTTTGGAGAAAATCAGCACATCATCTGCCGCAACTTGCTTCAGCACATATTCCCCTTTCTTATTAGTCACTGCCAATTCTTTCTCATTTCCTACCGAATAAATACGGACTCCTTCTATGGGAGTAGCCTGTACGTCTCTGACCACCCCACGCACTGTTATCTTTTTACCTTTTCCAATCTTACCCTTATCCTGTTCCTTACTCGCCATAGTAATCAATCAGGCAGGCAAAGAATGGAAAAAGTACTCTGTAACTGTGGATATTCCCGTCAACGTGCTAGTCAAGTTTGTATTCAAGCTATGCGCAGGTGACAATAACCAACTGACCGGTTATAACGCAACGCCAACAGAAAATGTAGTTTATTGGTTTGATGACGTTTCCCTAAAACTTGCTACGGAATAAACAGAACACATTAATTTACAGAACTCAAACTTTATGTCTTTAGTAAAGTAAGAGTACGTCAAATAGAAGAAGGTTCTGATATCCAAGTACATTTAACGGGAGTCTCTATAACTCAAAATGGCGACAATATCCCTACGGGAGATATTTGTCGCCATCATGAATAAAAAACTTCTAACCTATCTTACATTTCCTCTATCAGAGGTTTGTATTTGTCATATAACTCTTTCGAGATAATCACACTATTTCCGACAGGTTGTTCGGGGAAAGTTCCGATACAGTCTTTCCACCAACGTTCTTCGTATTCGGTAACATCCTTCTTGTAGTCCTCGTATTTCGCATCATCAAAATTCTGCCCCGCAAGGACGGCACGATCGACTGCGGCAAAAAACATTTTCCAACGTTCCGCATAGAAAGTGGAAATCAGTCCCGACCAGGAACGGCTGGCATAGTCATTCAGGAGCGAAGCCTTTTCTCCCCATGTAGTCAGCAGGTTACGGGCATTCTGTTCAAAGTAGAGCTTTTCTTTTTCATTTGCTCCCAGTTTGCGGGCGTCACTGATCCATTTTCCCATAAGGAAAGCAGACTGGGTGGATAATACACGATCCATATCGCTCAAAATGCCAAGCATAAGTTGCTCTTTAGCTTTCATGGTTTTAAAGTCGCCTTTCTGATAAGCCTTTTCGTAGTCTTTGAATACAGCCCAGAAGTAGTTTCCAAGAAGTTGGCGGGTGACGTTAACAACATCGAACGAATAGGAAGTACCCTTGCCGTCCGCTTCGAGCATTAATCCGAGAATAGACAAGAGCGTTTTGTTACTGTATCTGAAACGGGGATTCGCATAATAAGTTTTAAACTTGCCGAAAGTGGGGCGGATACTCAACATTGCACATTGTCCGGGACGGCTCGGATCGGCATAAATACTGTCAATCAGTAGTTTCCAGGCAGTTTTTCCCTTCGCATTATCCCTCCCGATACGCCGTACAGCCAGTTCTTCCGTCCAACGCGGGACGTCTTTATGTATATCTATATCCCAAGCTTTTTCGAACACATAATTATAAACAAAAGGATTACAGTCGAAACCTTCGAGAGTAGAGCCCAGTCCTTCGAAGTTCTTGCCGCCATTAGCAAATGTATTTTCGAGACGCTTGTTGATATCGTATAGATTGCCTACCAATACCGTATTACCGCCAAAGTTACCAAGATAACACCAGATATAAGGAACTCCAAAATATTTATCGGTCTGTTGCCATACTTCGTGCCGTTCACAGTAATAATCCAGAAGCAGCGATTTCTTGGAAGGGAAGGCAGTGATATAAGCCTTAATCCGCTCATTCGTCCAGTCTTTCTTTTCATTCCAGAACAGCCAGGTCATTTGCAGCCAGACAGCTTTTTTATCTGCTTTCTCCAGACTTTGGTACACCTGTCGGCTGACACGTCTCAAATAAGACGGCTCATAACTGGGTGCTTCCAACTCATTGAACAAGTCGATGCCGTAGATATGATCGGTGCCGTAAATAGAGTTCTGTTCTTCCAGAAACATTTTCTGAATCTTTGTGAACAACGGATCCATTGGGTCAAGGAAGCTACAAGCGTATTGATCGGAATAGCCTGCCCACGCTCCCAGTTTGGTTATCTTGGCATCGGGATAAATACGTTTCAATTCTTGCGGCACATGACCGGCAAAAGCAGGAAGAACAGGTTTCATGTTCAGCTCCCGTTCACGGGCTACAATCTTTTTCTGCAACTCCTCCTGTCCGTCGAGCCAGGACATCGGCAGATTTCCCTGCCAATAGTCAATATTCAACATACGGTGCCACGGCAGATGTGCAGGGCCTGTGAAATAATTGCGTACTTCGCTTTCCGACAACCCGAGTTTTGTCCACACTTTCAACCAGATAGATTCCTGACCGGTGATTGCCAGCGGAAGATTGATACCATTCAGTGCCATCCAGTCAATAAAATGTTCCCAATCCTTCCATTGCCACCACGGCATGGTGTAGCCAAAAGTACAGTAGTTCAGGAAGAAACGGTCTTTACAACGGGCGTCCACCGTGACCTTCTTATCTACCGCCGGGAGTGTTGCCGGCATATCCAGATGATCGTCCACAAACCAGGATACGTTCGTGTTGCAATAATATTTAAGGTAGTAATTGAGTCCGACAGCCATGCTGTTCGCGTTATTTCCGGCAACCTCGATCTTATCCCCAACGGAAGAAAGTTGAAAATAATCGTTCTTTCCTTCCGGCAGTTTCTTGCCGGTGATTTGGGACGAGTAATTGGGAAGAAGTCTGTTTACTAATGCATTAAACACCGCTACATCATCTGCATAAGAACCCAATGTACAGATACAGGCCAAAATAAAAAGAGATAGTTTCTTCATATATTTCATATTTAAAAGTCATTATATAATTATATAGTAGTATTATCACTGGCGATTGTCAACACGGACAAGGCGAATGGAACAAGCGTCATTGGCATGAGGCCATTCACGTACTCCTGCCTGGTCTACAGCTTTCGCGTCTTTCTCCGATAAATTATATCCTCGTCCGGCATTTCCATAGAAGAAGAAGGCTTGCCTTGAATATCTCCAGACAGAAGTACCGTTGTATATCTGTCCGGCAGCTACTATGCTCAAACCTGTTAAGTTTGAAATCGAATTAATATCAAACTCACCTGCTCCGCCATTATCCCATGTATATCCCAATACAAGCAATGTACCTAACTGATCCTTTCCGATATACTTGAACAGGCGCTGCCAATCGGTTGCATTTCCCATTAAACCGGCAGCATTCGTTCCACCTCCGGTAGAAATACGCCACATACCGTCGACAATGCTGCCTGCCAGCAGGTCTTCCTGCGCAACGACTTTACTCGTGTACAAATATCCATATAAGGCAGCGTCAATGGACGCACTTCCATTGGGATACGTACAACAAGCAACAGACTTATCCAAAGAAGCCAGAGGAACCAACGGAATCTCCGTTCCGTCACTATATTTAGTTGTCCGTAGATTGGAACCCAACCAGACTTCACTACCGATTTTGACTACCGGATAAGAATTACCTTCCATATCGCTGACCAGATACGGTTCGGGAACAGTTTCTTTTACAGCTTCTTCCGGTTCCTTCTTCGTAATGCCATAAGAAGAAAGATAAACCGTGTGTACAGCTTCCGAGGTTCCGGCCACATAGTCAAGCGTATTTTCCGCATAGTCGAACGAAGCTGTTCCTCCATTCTCGATAGCTTCGGAGACATTGCCTTCATCATCCACCAGATAAGCAACAAATCCTCTGGTATAGTCGGCCGCCCCACCTTCGCCGGTATAGACAACGACTGCCCTTGAAGCAATATTGTCATTCTTCAGATATTCCAGACAGATTTCCGCAACCTTCAGGTTACCGTCCATTACTTTGTAAATCTTCGTAGCATCGAAGTCGCTGACAGAAGGAATATTGAACTTATAAGTTCCTTCTATCGGATAGATCGGTTCCGGTGTCTTTGCTTCCTGTACCACTTCTATCTTGCAGGTAATCGAGAATACCTTGACGGTGAGAATCGTAGAACGGGCAATCGTCCGGGGATTATCCACCAAAGTGACCGCTATCTTGTTTCCGGAAAGCGCTGCGCTACACCAGCTTTTCGCATCAGCGGGCACAGCAATAGAAATCGTGGAGTTCTCCATATTGGTTACAATCTCCACCTCCCCCGCTGCATCCTTGGCGGGAAGCGTAATACTCTCTTCCGGTGTAGTCAGTACAACCGGAGTGACGCCGGGATCACCGGCAACAGCTACCGAATAATAATCGTCGCACGCATTCATTGCCAAAGCAAGAACAAGCAACATTGCGCCATATATAAATCTTATTCTTTTCATTGTTCCAAACTTATTTATTCAACAGAAGGAATATTCTCTAACGCATCCAGATCAATGTCAGGAGTAGTCCCACCGGAAGAACGGGTGAACATCGTCCCATAGTCCGTATGATCGTCTGTGAATCCGAAACTCTTCAACACAAATCCGCCATTCGCCTGGTCTACCGAACCGGAATAGTCATATCTCAATCCGCTTCTTCCCGTATCGTCGCAAGAGAACTTAGCACCGGTAATCTCTTTCCACTCGCCGGAAGCAAGCCTCATCCATTGATTCTTATACAATACGGAACGGGGATAGATCGAGTTGATCGGGTCAAAGTTTTCGAGGAACGAATAAGCTCCTTTATACCATGTATTCGTTTCCGGGCGCGAGAAAGAAGCAATCAGCTTCCATTCACCGTCAGCATAGAAATAGCCCGTATAGACGGTACTTCCATTTCCGTCAGGTTTCACCCGTACAAGAGCTTTGTACACCGTACCGGCTGTCCAGTTATAATGCAGCCAGCTTTGTCCGCCACTGCCCTCATTACCAAACTCACCGATAGTAACGTTCGCTCCTTTCCGTAACACCTTGACTCTCTTTTCTTCCGGTATATCTTCCGGATCATCGGTAGTATAAGGACTCCACACAGAGAACAAGACTTTATGCTCGCCCGAAGTAGTCTGCTGGATACCCATATATCCTTCGGAGAAACCGTTCATCATATAATATGTACTGTTCAGAGCATTTTCCGGTGTCACCAATACTTCATTATAGAAATATTCGGCATTACCCGTGGGCTGTGTATAGAACCAGTGTACGGAAGAACCTCTGCGGTAGAAGTAGCAGTTCTTGTCTCCCTCGTTCATCTTCTCTTCCGTCACAAAATGATTGGTACCCAAAGCAGCCTGTCCGCCAATCCGGTAACCGGTGACGTCACCGAAAGACTTGCCGCTCTTCGATACTCCTTGCATATCCACCCGGATATATCCCGGCTTCTCTACCGGAATCGTAGCAATGCCGTATATCTTGGAAGTCGGGCCGCTGATTGTAATATTATACACCTTATCCTGCACTTTGAAACGTACAACACTGTTTCCGGTTTCGTTGCTTCCCACAGCCGCCAGATTCAAGTCGCCCGCTTCGCCCACATAGAAGTAAGTGCTGCTGACAATCGTTTCATCCGCCCAGGTAGCTTTAAACTTTCCGGTATAATTGTCGATATAAGTAGAACCTTTCGGATAAGTCACATACGAGTTTCCGGCAAAAGGAACAGAAACCGGCACATCCGCTTCGGTAAATGAAACCGTCGGATGTTCCTGTATTTCGCCATTGACGGACTTTTGAATTACATTAATCGTATCCAGACGAGCCAGCGACGCCTTATTCAGAATATAGATACGTCCCTCCCTGCTTAGTTCGGAAGAGTTTGCCGCCACACTCCAAGAGGCTCCGCCACCAGCCGCCGCCTTCATCCATTCTACGCTGGAGACATACCTCAATTCCACAGCCGGGTCACTCGGTGTAACAGTAAACGAAATATCACCACCCTCACCTTCCACAATCACCTTATCGGAAGGTGAAATTGTCACGGTCACTTGTTTCGCATTGTTTTCATCTGTTTTGTCATCGTCACAAGCTGAAGAAAAAACAGCCAGGAACAAGCATAAAATATAACTGATATTCATTTTCATAAGCATTTTTCTATTACCAATATTTATTTTGAACCAGTTTCTCGTTATTATCCAGATAGTTCTGATAGATAGGCCACAAGTACATCTTCTTCAGGAAAACCCGTTTCTGTATCTCTGTCCGTTTGAAGTACTCTGTATTGGTCTTACCATCGGTGTTCATGCCCGAAATCGGAGTTTCGAAAACTTTCTCCGCCTCTTTCCAGCGACGAATATCCATATAACGCATTCCGCCTTCAAAGGCAAACTCCACTCTGCGTTCGTGATGAATCGCATCGCGCATCGCATCCTGTGACAGTCCGGATTGCAAGGCAGGCAGTCCGGCGCGCTCACGAATCAACTTCATGTATTTCTCGATATCCGCATTCCCCGGATCATACTCGTTCAATGCTTCCGCATAGCTCAGATACATCTCTGCCAGACGCACGATAATACCCGGTTTATACGGATAGGCGACCCCATGCCTGGTAGACGGATTAAGCGCTTTATTAATCTGATAACCCGCTATCGGACTATCATGAGAAGGTTTTCCGTCTTTTCCTTCGTTCAGGAAGTTATGTGTTCTCTTGGTGTCGTCGAACGAACAATATTCACCGTGAAAACGAATGTTCGCATAAAAGCGCGGTTCGCGGTTGACGTACATATTATAGGTTCCTGCCGTGGTCACTAATCCGGCTTTTTTCTCCGAACTGCCATACAGGTATTTCGTATCATAATAAGTGTCCGCACCGGAGTAGCCACTTTCCACATAACCGGAACCCGGCGCGTCAATGCTCAACCCGTTCTTCATAAAGAAAGCATCCACTACATTCTGCGTAGCACTGATGCATCCTGCCCAACCGGAACCACGAGGTAGTAAATGGTACTCATAAAGCCCGTTTGTCTTTCCGGGATAAGCCAATATAATTTCTTTATTATTTGTGGGAGTGGTCAGAAACAGATTGATACAGGACATCAGCGCATCAATGGAACCGTCGTCCAAATACTCTTTATATAGGTCATACTCAGGCATATCTATTACCAGTTTGGCAGCTTTTGCCGCTCTCTCCCATTTACTGTTATCCTTGCTTTGGCTGAAAAGCGGAGTGCCGTCTTTATTGACCACATCCCTGAAATCCTCATTGCCGTTAAACAATGGGCTGGCAGCAAACATCAACATACGGGCACGCAATGCCAGACACGCTCCGGAAGTGGGACGACCGACATTCACATCGTCATAAGAAGAAGGTAATACTTTGGAAAGTTCCATAAACTCATTGTCCAGATAATCGACAATCTCATCGTAAGGGGTACGTGCTTTCTGCAATACATCACCGGACTCGGTGACGTCTACTAACGAAGTGACCAGAGGGAACGGGCCGTAAACTTCCAACATCCTCGAATAATAGTATGCCATCAGGAAACGTACTTCGTTCTTATAGCGTTCCACCAATTCGGCTGTCTGCCGCTGGTTCGGGATTTCTTTTACATTTTCCATAAAGATAAGCCCTGCACGTACTTTACGATAAGTCTCCAGCCAGAGGTTCTTCCCGGGAACAATCGTAGTGGGAGTCCAACTTCCCTTCTGTACATTCATCAGGTTGCTCCACCCGAACTGGCTCAATGAAGAAGCCATTTGAGTTTCGTCGCTCATCATATAGTATCCGTATCCTTCATAAGTCATATATTCCCACAAAGGGTCGGGAACAAGATTGTAAACACCTGCCAACCATTGCTTTGTATAATCTGCATTGTCAAACACAGCGTCCAGTGTCAACATATCATCCGGTTCTTTATCCAGATAATCACACGACGAGAAAATCGGAGCAAGGGCAACCGCCAGCATCAAGGTTCGGATATACTGTTTCATATGTATCTTTTTCATTGTACGTAAGATTAAAATGTTACTTGAAAACCAAACGAATAAACCTTCATCAGAGGATATTTCATTCCGTCGCTGGAACCGATTTCCGGGTCCCACATATCGAATGCGGCCCATGTCAGCAGATTACTGCCCCGGAAGAAAATACGCGCATCACGCATCATTGCCGCCTTCTGCCATTTCTTGGGGAAGGTATAGCCCACCTCGACATTCTTCAAGCGCAGATAGGAAGCGTCTTTCAGCCACCAGGTAGAATATTGCATATTGTTGGAACTCTTGTTGGTGGACAAACGCGGCCAAAATACCTGTCTGTACGGGTCATTCGGATCCCAACGGTCATCACAATTGGCATAAATATTGCCCAATCCGCCGCCACCGCTACCGGGAATCAGCATATCTCCCTGAATCATATTGGAAACATTGGTGGAACCCTGGAAAAACGCACTGAAATCAAAGCTTTTCCAACGAGCGCTGAACCCGAACCCATACACAATTTCCGGAACAGAAGGACGACCGATAGGCTGATAATCATAAGTATCCACCTTGCCGTCGTGATTGGTATCTTCATAACGGATATCTCCCGGCTTCACCTGCTCGAACGTATGATTGGGGATTCCGTCAACCAATGTCCCGTCCGCCTTAAAGTCTTCCTCCTGGAACAGGCCGACCGCTTTCAATCCATAATACGTGTTCAGCGGATTTCCGGTACGCGCACGGGTGGTCTGTTTCATCGCCTCGGATTCGTCATACTCCAGTATCTTGTTACGGCTGAAAGTGAAGTTGCCCCGTAAGGACAGGAAGAAGTCTTTTCCAAAACTCTTGTTCATCTCTAGACTAGCGTCGAATCCCTGGTTCTTCACGATACCGAAGTTGGCCCAGGGGTTCTTGTTGAATCCGGCAGTTTCGGGTATGGTCTTCCGTTGCATAAAGATATCCTCCCGTTTCTCGTGGAAATAGTCGGCTTGTATATTGATGCAATCCCAAAGCCCGATTTCAATGCCGATATCCGTTTTCTTCACGGTTTCCCAGGACAAATCTTCAATACCGAAGTCACCTTCGAATCTTCCGTTAATGGTCTGATTACCGCTGGTTCCATAAACATATCCGGTTCCGGAAGTGATAGTGGACAGGAAGGCAAAACGGCGTCCCGACAATTGGTCGTTTCCCACTAACCCGTAAGAACCACGGATTTTCAGTTTTGACAATACGGAAGCGGTGCTTTCCATAAACTTCTCGTTCGTAACAAGCCAACCACCGGCTACGGAAGGGAAGAATCCCCATTTATGTCCCTTGCTGAAGTTCTCCGAACCATTATAACCGAAGTTTCCCTCAATAAAATACCTGCCTTTATAACTGTAAGACAGACGGGCGGCAATTCCCTGTGTGCGGTGGGGAAGTGAATTGATAGCCGAAGTGGCGTCCGCATCCACGTAATCGCGCATATTGTATAGCAGCAAACCGTCTATCTGATGTGCATCCGCCAGCAAACGGCTGTAAGACAACTGGCCTTCCATATACATGGTACGGTTACCACCCGCTTCTTTCGAATATTTCAAATAATCGTCCCCTTCATTGGTGACGCTCGTCAGCAGGTTGCCGTCCGCATCACGTCCGGTAGCCATATAAGTGGTCTGTTTCTTGGTTCTCAAGAATGAGTTCCAGGCATACGTGTCGAATGAGAAGGTAGCTTTCGCCTTCAAGCCTTTCAAGGGATGCCATAACTTACCAATATCCTGTGTAACGGCGAAAACGGACTGTAAACTGCTGATATAGCTGGAGATAAACCCCGAATGTGTAGCGGCAGCCCACGGGTTGGTCTGCGATGTATTTGCCGGAATTTGTCCGTTCGAGTAAATCACCGGATGTACAATCGGGGTGTTTTTAAAAGCCAGTTTGATTATATCAGTAAAAGGAGTACGGGGGTTTTCATCACTGGATGTGGTGTATCCCGGCGTGCGCTGATTGAGGATATATCCTCCCAGACTTACATTAATTTCAGTAGAAGGAGTCAGGTTCATATCCAGATTGGTACGTATATTGTAACGGGACAATTTATTGGAAGCGTCATATTCTACGCCCGGGTCCGTAACCGTCATCCCTTTTTCACCGTAGTAGGCAAGAATCAAGCTATAACGCAACCGCTCGCTACCTCCGTTGATGTCCAATGAAACACGTCCGCTCGGCACATAATCCTTTGTCACTGCCTTCAGCCAGTTTACGTTCGGATATAAGTCGGGGTCGGTACCGTTGCGGGTGGCATTGATAGCAGCTTGCGTATACATATCTTTCCCCGAAGAGAACTGGCTGGCGACATTCATCACTTCCATATATTTGGCACCATCGACAAATTCAGGCAACATAGTCGGAGCAGAGAAACCATAATCAGCCTTTATCTGGATACGGGGTTTACCAATCTGGCCACGCTTGGTCTGTATCAGGATAACTCCGTTGGCTCCCTTCACACCATAGACTGCCGTAGCGGTGGCGTCCTTCAAGACAGAGAAAGACTCGATCTCCTCCGGAGAAAGATTACTCAGACTACGTTCGATTCCGTCGACCAGCACCAGCGGAGTCGTTCCCGAACCGAAAGATGAAATACCGCGAATCCAGAAGTCGGAAGCATCATTGCCCGGCTCCCCGCTTCTTTGTACGGCAATAATACCCGCTACCTGTCCTGCCAATGCATTGGTGACGGAACGGCTCTGATTAATCTGCAAGGCGGCAGGCTTCATAGTGGTAATAGCTCCAATGACACTCTCTCTTTTTTGAGAGCCATATCCTACCACAACTACTTCTTCCAGACCTTTCACATCGGATTCGAGCTTTACCGACAGATTCGTCTGCTTTCCTACCACTACCCTCAACGGAATAAATCCGATATAGGTAAACTTCAGGACAGAAGAAGGACCGGATATATTATACATCGAGAAGTTTCCGTTCATATCGGTTACAACCACATTGTTGGTTCCTTCTTCCTGTATGTTTACCCCGATCAGGGGCTCTCCCTTTTCGTCGCTCACGTGTCCCGTCACCTTCAGAGAAGTTTTCTGGACGACTGCCTGACTTTTCTTACTCACCGTGACCTGCCTGTTGGTAATCTTATAAGTCAAACCTGTCGACTGTAAAACTTTATCCAATATTTTATCCAGCGTTTGCTTATTTACATGAATACTGACTTTTCCATTCAAGTCGGTAAGCAACTCGTCCGAAAAAATAAATACGTACTCCGTATTTTTCTCTATTATGTTAAATACTTCACGTATCGTCACATTATTCAGACTCAGCGAAAGCTGCGGTAACTGCATCGTAGTGGTCTCTGCCAACGAAGGAACGGTGAAAGACACACATAAAAAGAGCAAAACAATTCGAGGAATGTTCAACATCCTTTTATATAAATAAGTATTCGTTAATTTCAAATGAGCATTTTTTTCCATACATTTGATTGTTGTTTAGAATTGCTTTTAATGTTTTATTAGTGAACTAAATTACACCGGATAATACGGCCATATTATCCGGTTTTTTATTCCGTTTATTTTACCATAGGCTATCTTGTTTTAAGGGTTCATACTAATGATTATTTCATTTTGATTGGTTTCATACCGCACACCAAATATTTCTTCTATAATCCGTAATGTCTTGTCTACATCGTCAAACAGAATCAGCTTTCCTGTACATGACTTCACAGCCGTCTTCTCATCACAATGTATATCTACTCCATAATAACGTGACAACCGGAGTGCAATGCTTTCCAGACTCTCGCTCGTAAATTGCCAGATTCCGTCCTTCCAGGTAATGTACTGAAGTGCGTTTACATGGGTAATCATAGGTCCCCGGTTCGTTGTATGATACATCTGATCGGGATGCAGGAAGATTTCTTTCGCCTCCTTCTCTTTTGTTTCTTCTTTGGAACAAACCGAAACACTGCCTTCTACCAACACAACCGACTTCTCCTTGTCCGCCTTATAGGAAGTTACATTAAACTTTGTACCGTACACCCGGACATCAAATCCCGAAGTATGTACATAGAAAGGACGTTCCTTATCTTTAGCCACCTCAATATAGATTTCTCCGTCGACATAAATGCTGCGCTCTTTTCCTTCCATATTGACGGGAAATCTCACCTCTGTACCGGAGTTGATCCACACTTTTGTGCCATCCCGCAATGTCAGAAACGAACGCTTGCCATAAGGTACCAGCAAAGTGCTATATGTCACATCCGCATCTATCCGTGATTTATAAGTCGAGTTGGACGAACGTCCGTTTACCTCTATCTCATCTTCCTTCGTCCAACTAATATCCGCATCCTCCGCCATAGCTATCGTTTTCTTTTCGCCGATTATTAGTTGCACATCCTGAATCGTATCCAGTCGCACAGACTGTACGTCGGTCAGCATCACATTGACTTTCTCTCCCGTAAAGTCCCTCAGCGGAGAAACCAAAAGAAACAGCAGTATCAGGCTCGCCGCCACACTGGTGCTCCAATAAATAAAGCGGCGGACTCTATGCCTGCGATAACGGGCATATATATTTTGAAGCATTTTATCTTCTTCCCGACGGGAAAGTGAAACGTGATTGATCGTTACTGAATGCAAGGTCCGGACAGCGTCGGAAAGATTGGCTTCCTGGTGCGGATATTGTTGTAGTACTTGTTTCCAGAACTCATCCAGTGTTTCTGTCGGCGCCAGTTGCCATTGGAGAAACAAATCGTCTTCCAAGAAATCCTTGACAGAATAATTCTCGTATTTAATATCAATAGTCATAGCTTATTTATTCTTTAAATACAGGTTAACAATAAACAGTTTTAAGGCTTGTTTATAATAAAGACGACGGCCAGCTTTTTTTGCCATTAAAAAAAAGAACTTTTTTTGGTTCTTCTTCAAATTTGATGGTAATTTAGTAAGTCGGTGGCATCTCCATTCCCCTCCTTGCGGGAAGGAGAAGAGTACTGGACACTATTTCAAATTATTAGATTGATAGTGTAAGGGAGGATAATAAGAAGTTCAAGGTCTTCTTTACGTAAATGTTCAAGTGCCCGGGATACTAAGTTTCTCGCTGATTTGGAGTTGCTCATATTCAACAAATCCGCAATTTCATCATACTCCATATCATATATATATCGCAGGCAGACTGCCTCCCGTTGCCGGGGAGTCAGCAGGTTCAACAACGATTTAATTTTCCGGCTTAATTCAAGGCGTTCTTCTTCCTCAATCAGAGAATCCAGTACAGTGACGTCATTTATGGTGAAGTCAATCTGTTCGTAGGCAGCTGCCTCACCGGACTGGGACTGGCGCATCTCTGATTTGAGTATATCAATCAGTCTGTTTTTCAATGATTTAAAAAGGAAATACTTTAAGTTCTGCACATCCTTCAATGCGGCAGGGTTGGATAATAGTTTATAAAATACATCTTGAATCGCATCCTTCAACCGCTCATCATTGCCGGTCAGAGCTTTGCCATAAGAGAAAAGCTCCTGAATATGATCTCTGTACAGCAGAGAGTAGGCTTCATGATCACCATGAAGAAAACGATTTATGATATTTAATTCTCTATTATCCACAATTTTTCCTCATTTCATATACTTTTATCAAGCAACGGGCAGGATTGCCATACAATCGAATGAGCAAAAATAATTTTTTTATATGAGTTTGAATACAGATATGAGTATATTTTTGCAAACTTCTTCTATTTTATCGGCTTCGTTCGAACATTTTCTTCTCCGGTCCCACTCCGGTAACCGTATGTCACATCTCATCCGAATAAAATATTACTCGACTTAAAACAAGATTGAGTAATGTCTTATTTTTTATGTCAGAATAATCGTTATCTTTGTACGAATCATCTGATATGCATCAATTACATTCACTATTAATCTCTCTCTTATGAACACATTGAAAACTGTCTACATAGCTACTATTATCACCGGATTATTCACCGGACTGTTCTTATCTTCTTCCGCATCCGCGCAAGATATCTCAGGAACTTGGCACGGAAAACTGACTGTTCCCACCGGGTCGCTGACTATCGTATTCCATATCAACCAAGCGGCTCAAGGAACTTATGTAACAACGCTCGACAGTCCCGACCAGGGAGCCAACGGCATAAAGACACAAGCTACCTCTTTCAGTGATTCCATATTAACTATTCAGATACCTGTTATTCATGCTTCCTACAAAGGAAAATTGAAAAGTGACAAAACGATAACCGGAACATTCACACAAGGAATGCCTATCCCATTGAACCTGGAAAAGGGAGAAGCAAGCCGTCCCAAACGTCCGCAGGAACCTCAATCACCTTTCCCTTATAAAAGTGAAGAAGTTACAGTAAGAAACGAACAGGACGGAATTAACCTTGCGGGGACATTAACTCTTCCCGAAAAGGGAAATAAATTTCCGGCAGTAGTGTTGGTGACAGGAAGCGGTGCGCAGAACCGGGATGAGGAAATCATGGGACACAAGCCTTTCCTAATCATCACCGACTATCTGACGAGGAACGGAATCGCCGTATTACGCTGTGATGATCGTGGCACAGCCGCCTCACAAGGCAACCATGCAACAGCCACCAACGAGGATTTCGCAACGGACACGGAAGCTGCCATCAATTACCTGCGCGGCAGAAAAGAAATAAACACAAAGAAGATTGGCATTATCGGACATAGCGCAGGCGGAATCATAGCATTCATCGTAGCTGCCAAAGACCCGGCGATTGCGTTTATTGTTTCATTGGCAGGAGCCGGCGTAAGAGGTGACAGCCTGATGCTGAAACAAGTAGAGATGATTTCTAAATCCCAGGGAATGCCAGATGCGTTCTGGCAAGGAACGAAACCGTCGATACGAAACAGGTATGCCATACTGCAACAAGCAGACAAAACCACAGATGAACTTCAAAAAGAGTTATATGCAGATGTTACCAAAACCATGTCGTCCGAACAACTGAAAGACTTGAATACCGTACAGCAGATTTCCTCCCAGATAAGTTCCATGACCTCCCCCTGGTATCTTCATTTTATGAGATATGACCCGGCTAAAGCCATGAAAAAAATAAAATGTCCGGTACTTGCCTTAAACGGAGAAAAGGACATTCAAGTGGAGGCGGCTATGAACCTTACGGCTATCCAACAAAGAATCAGCGAGAACGGGAATAAGAATGTAACGGTAAAAGCCTACCCGAACTTAAATCATCTGTTTCAAACCTGTAAAAAAGGAACATTGGCGGAGTATGGGCAGCTAGAAGAAACCATTAGCCCGGAAGTTCTAAAAGATATAACAGACTGGATTCTTAAACATTCAGGAAAGAGCAATTGAAAAGGCAATCTCTATTAATAAAAAAAACCGCAATAATATTATTATAAACGCAATTATTAAAATCCATAGTCTTACATACGCAGCATTGTATAAATTGACTTAAATCAAAATATTTCACACCGAACTCACTCTGCCCGATTTTGTTTTACCTTTGCACCCGCAAAAAAGAAAAAGGTAAAAAGTTACAGGTATCAGGTTAAGTTTGGTATGAAAAAGAGTCTTATCGCATTGGCGTTCGGCACCCTGGGATTAGGTATTGCCGAATTTGTAATGATGGGTATTTTGCCCGATGTGGCAAAAGATTTAGGGATCAGTATCCCTATGGCGGGACATTTCATTTCCGCTTATGCATTAGGTGTCTGTGTGGGTGCCCCCGTGTTGACATTAGCCCGCAAATATCCGTTGAAACATATTCTGCTGGTATTAGTTACCCTGATTATGATAGGTAATATCTGTGCTGCAACAGCTCCCAATTATTGGATATTGCTTGCTGCGCGCTTCATCTCCGGACTACCGCACGGAGCATATTTCGGCGTCGGCTCCATTGTTGCCGAAAGACTGGCTGATAAAGGGAAAGGTTCGGAAGCCGTTTCGATTATGATTGCCGGAATGACCATTGCCAACCTATTCGGTGTCCCATTGGGAACTTCTCTCAGCACTATGCTTTCCTGGCGTGCCACTTTCCTGTTGGTCGGCATCTGGGGAATCGTTATCCTGTATTACATCTGGCGCTGGGTACCTCACGTAGAAGGCTTGAAGGATACCGGCTTTAAAGGACAATTCCATTTCTTGAAGACTCCGGCTCCCTGGCTCATTCTCGGTGCTACGGCGTTAGGCAACGGTGGCGTATTCTGTTGGTACAGCTATATCAACCCTATGCTGACGAATATTTCCGGTTTCTCCACCGAAAGTATTACTCCGCTGATGATTCTTGCCGGATTCGGTATGGTCATGGGAAATCTTATCAGCGGGCGCCTCTCCGACCGCTATACACCCGGAAAAGTGGGAACTGCCGCACAAGCATTAATATGCCTTATGCTACTTCTCATTTTCTTCCTTTCTCCCTACAAATGGACGGCTGCTATACTGATGTGCCTCTGCACGGCAGGGTTGTTTGCCGTATCCAGCCCCGAACAAATACTGATTATCCGTGTGGCAAAAGGCGGCGAGATGTTGGGGGCTGCCTGCGTACAAGTCGCATTCAATCTGGGAAATGCCATTGGCGCTTATGCAGGGGGATTGACTGTTAGTGAAGGCTATCGTTACCCCGCCCTCACAGGTGTTCCTTTCGCACTGACCGGATTCATCCTGTTTCTGATTTTTTATAAGAAATATCAGGCCAGATACTAAAGGAGGTAACTAATTCAAAGTTAGCACATATTTACTCCTCATAGTTAATAAAGTCATGCATAACGAGTACTAATTAATAGTATCCGAACAACTAAATCTTAGAGAGATTAAGATTAATTTATTTCGCTCGCGTCTTGTATCAACTCATACCATACATATTAGAATTTATCACAATTGCATTTTCTTCCCCTTTTACTTGAAAATCAATAATTTATTTTTATCTTTGTGAGAAGTGTGAGTCTTTCGTTTCTAATCACCTTCAAAAACGACGAATATGAAACAACAGTATCTGTTCGACTGCTTCTCGCAGCAAGCGTTGCAAACCCTGCATCGCTACCGTGCTGTTATGTTTAGTCCTACCCTCCGTACTATGTAAATTGCAATTTGAGATTCTTTTTTCACATTTTCTCCATTTACATAATTCAGATTCTTATGGACAAACAATATCAACCGACCCTTACCGAAGTACAGGATTGGGTACTTAAACTGTATAATACTTGTGAACAAACGATTACGAAAGCCGAACGCCTGGAACAGCATAAATATGCCGTCATGGTGCAGCGCCCGCAAGACAAGAAATTCCTCGTGAAGATGCTCGACGAATCCTCGCAAATCCGCGACCGGAAGATACTCGCCAAACGTATCAAGACTCTCCTTGACCAGTACGGTGTCCCCGAATTTCTGAACAAACGGGATGCTTTCTTATTCAAAATGTATCAGGCATTCGGACATCATTTCGACTTTATCGCTATCCCGATTATCAAAAAACGCCTGCGCATGGATACCTCGCAAGTTATTATCAATGAGGAACGCCCGCAACTCACGAAGCATCTGGCTACCCGCTTCAAAGAGAAAATCGGGCAGAACGTGAATCTTTTAGGCGAAGTGGTGCTTGGCAACGAAGAAGCCGATCACCGCTATCATCACTATCTGGAAGCTCTTGAATCACCCGACATTAATTACATCTCAGTGAAAATATCGGGAATCTACGCGCAGACACACGCTCTGAACTACGAAGAAAGTTTCCCGGAACTCGTTTCACGAATGTCCGCGCTTTATCAGAAAGCCATTGATTTTCCTTATAGGGACGAAGACGGAATAAAACGCTCCAAGTTCATCAACCTGGATATGGAGGAATATAAAGACGCCCACTTCACATTGCGCCTCTTCAAAGCAGTACTCAACCTGCCGCAATTCAAGAACTATTCGGCAGGAATCGTCGTACAGGCTTATCTGCCGGATGCATACGACTTCCAAACCGAGTTGCTGGAATTTGCCAAAGCCCGCGTAGACGGAGGCGGAGCTCCTATCAAAATGCGTCTGGTGAAAGGCTGTAATCTGGAAATGGAAACGGTTATCTCCTCCCTGAAAGGCTGGCCGAACCCGATTCGTCCTTCCAAAACAGAAGTTGACGCCAATTATCTGTGCCTGTTGGAACGTGGACTGATGCCCGAAAATGCCCGGGTTTTACATCTCGGGGTTGCTTCTCATAATCTGTTCTCGATCGCTTATGCTTATCTGCTGGCTCAGAAGTATGGGACAACCGGATATATGACCTTCGAAATGCTCGAAGGAATGGCGAATCATCTTTGGAGAGCGCAGTCAATACTCGGTAACCGGGTGATTCTATATACTCCGGTAGTGAAAAACGAACATTTCCTGAACGCCGTCTCTTATCTTGTCCGTCGCATGGACGAAAATACGGCACCCGACAATTTCCTGACTCACTCCTTCAATCTGAAACCGGATACAAAAGAGTGGGACTTCCTCGCAAAGCAGTTTGAAGAAGCCTATGCTATGAAAGATCACCTCACGCATGTGTCTCCACGCGTTCAGAACCGTAATCTTCCGTACACTCCCGTCGCCCCATCGGACACAATGCAGAATGAACCGGATACGGACTTCGACTTGTCACAAAATCAGGAATGGGTGCGCCGTATCTTTGCCAAATGGAAGAAAAGCGGAACGGAAGAACCGGAAATCATTCCTTTACAGATAGGTGCGAAAACAGTAGTATGCAAAAACCGCTACAAATACCTCGACCGTTGCCAGAATGACGAGGTCTGTATCTGTGAAATGTCACAGGCGGACAGTGCTCAAGTGGAAAAGATTATCGAAATTGCCGAGACAGATCCTGCCGAGTGGAGAAAAACCACACTGGAAGAACGCCACCGGATTATGTACGAAGCAGCCAACCGACTCGCTGATATGAGGGGTGACCTGATAGGTTGTATGTGTGCCGTAACCGGTAAAACTGTCATTGAAGGTGATGTAGAAGTATCGGAAGCGGTAGATTATGCCCGTTTCTACACGACAGCGATGAAGAAATTCGCCGCATTAGATGATATAGAGATAAAACCGAAAGGTACCATATTGGTCATTTCACCGTGGAACTTCCCGTGTGCCATTCCCGTAGGCGGTATAGTAGCCGGACTGGCGGGAGGAAACACCGTTATCCTGAAACCTGCCACCGTAGCGGCTCCGGTTGCCTGGATGTTCGCCAAAGCTTTTTGGGATGCAGGTGTACCGAAAGAGGCCTTACAAGTCATCATCACCAACCGGGAAGCGCTGAAAGTGCTGACTACCGCCCCTGCAATCAAGCATATCATTCTGACAGGAGGAACAGACACCGCCCAGAATATCGCAAGAGCCAATCCGGTAACTCCGCTATCAGCCGAAACGGGAGGCAAAAACGTCATTATCCTCACTGCATCGGGCGACCGTGACCATGCTATCATGAACATCGTCGCTTCCGCCTTCGGTAATGCCGGCCAGAAATGTTCCGCCTGCTCTCTGTTATTGGTCGAACGTTCGGTCTATGAAGACAAGAACTTCCAAAGCAAACTGAAAGATGCGGCAACGAGCCTGAAAGTAGGCAGTGTCTGGAATCCCGGAAATATTGTCGGTCCGATGATTACCAATAAGAACGACAAGTTGCTGCAAGCCTTCAACCTCGAACCGGGAGAATCGTGGCTGGTTCCTCCCCGTTTCATCGATGAGAAAGAATATATGCTGGCTCCGACCGTGAAATGGGGAGTGAAACCGGAAAACTTCTCTTTCCAAACCGAGTTATTCGGCCCTCTGCTGAGTGTTGCCTGCATCGAGAACCTTGAAGAAGGAATTAAGTTAGTCAATAGCCTGGATTACGGGTTAACTTCGGGATTACAGAGTCTTGATGAAGAGGAACAAAAGCTGTGGAAAAACTCCGTAATAGCAGGCAACCTGTATATCAACCGGGGAATCACCGGAGCAATCGTCAACCGCCAGCCATTCGGTGGAATGAAACTGTCTGCTTTCGGAGGCGGTATCAAAGCGGGAGGTCCCAATTATTGTACCTGTTTTGTAGAAATCACAGACAAGCCGGACAGCCAGACTGATTACATAGACAGTTATTTCGACGCTTGTGAGGAAGAATTTATGGACCCGAGGGATGTTAATAAGCTATACGGAGAACAGAATGTCTTCCGTTACTTACCTTTGAAAAGCATGATTCTACGTCTTTTTCCGGAAGACACAGATAGAGAGGTCAATATGATCTCATACGCCTCGGAACTATGTAGAACACCTCTCACTATCAGCTTCGACCCCTCGGATGACCGTACTGCCGCACTTACCCAATATGGCTGGCCGCTTCGAAAGGAATCGCTGGAGGACTTCCTGAAAGTGATGCCGGACTATGAAAGAGTACGTACTTGTTCTCCGAATATCCCCAAATGTATGTATGAACGTGCCGCGGAAACCAATATGTATATTGTGGCAGCGCCTCCTATGAAACAGGGACGCATCGAACTTATTCGCTACTTCAAGGAACAAAGCATTTCTTTCGAATATCACCGGTATGGTAGTATTTCCGAAGTGCCGCCTTACGAATAATTAATACTAAAATCCCCTTATTCTGTGACTTTACTTTCCATACTAAAAGTAAGCCGGAATAAGGGGAAAAGACAGAAAGTATACCAAGTTTCCTTTATTAGCTCAAAAAATGATTATCTTTGCAGACTAAAAATGAACAACTTGGTAACAAACACTCTTTTTTATCCGGGTATTGCCTCCAAATCATTGTTCATATATATGTATCCTATTGATAATAATAGAAATAATAGATTAATATGGCATTGCAATGTGGTATTGTTGGACTACCGAACGTGGGTAAGTCGACACTTTTCAACTGTTTGTCGAATGCGAAAGCACAGGCGGCAAATTTCCCTTTCTGTACTATTGAACCCAATGTAGGTGTAATTACCGTTCCCGATGAACGTCTGAATGCGCTGGCAGAATTGGTACATCCCCAACGGATTGTTCCTACAACCGTAGAAATCGTAGATATCGCCGGACTGGTAAAAGGTGCAAGTAAAGGTGAAGGATTGGGAAACAAGTTCCTTGCCAATATCCGTGAGACAGACGCTATTATCCATGTACTCCGTTGCTTCGACGACGATAACGTGACACACGTAGACGGAAGTGTAAATCCTGTCCGCGACAAAGAAATCATCGACTATGAACTTCAGTTGAAAGACTTGGAAACGATCGAGAGTCGTATCCAAAAGGTACAGAAACAAGCACAAACGGGTGGCGACAAAGCTGCCAAACAGGCTTACGATGTACTGGTTCAATATAAAGAAGCGTTGGAACAAGGCAAATCGGCACGTACCGTTACTTTTGAAACAAAAGATGAACAGAAGATTGCACATGAACTGTTCCTGTTGACCAGCAAACCGGTAATGTATGTCTGCAACGTAGACGAAGCAAGTGCAGTAAACGGCAACAAATACGTAGATATGGTACGTGAAGCCGTAAAAGACGAGAATGCTGAAATACTGGTTGTTGCAGCCAAGACAGAAGCGGACATCGCCGAGCTGGAAACATACGAAGACCGTCAGATGTTCCTCGCCGAAGTAGGCTTGGAGGAATCGGGCGTAGCACGTCTTATCAAATCAGCCTATAAATTGCTGAATCTCGAAACTTACTTCACTGCCGGCGTACAGGAAGTGCGTGCCTGGACTTACGAGAAAGGTTGGAAAGCTCCGCAATGTGCCGGTGTGATCCATACCGATTTTGAAAAAGGATTCATCCGTGCGGAAGTGATAAAATACGATGATTATATCCGGTACGGTTCGGAAGCAGCAGTGAAAGAAGCCGGAAAACTGGGCGTAGAAGGCAAAGAATACGTCGTGCAGGACGGTGACATCATGCACTTCCGTTTCAACGTATAATCGCGATAACCTTGCATTTGTAATCAGCAAATTGTAATTATTATGAAGTATCTCATTGCAGGAACCGGAGGCGTTGGAGGTAGTATAGCAGGATTTCTGTCGCTTGCCGGAAAAGACGTTACTTGTATTGCCCGCGGAGCTCATTTGCAGGCAATACGGACAAACGGCTTGAAATTGAAATCGGACTTGAAGGGAGAGCACACGCTTGCTATCCCGGCAACAACAGCAGAAGAATTCAATGGAAAGGCAGACGTAATCTTTGTCTGCGTCAAGGGATATTCTGTCGACTCGATTACTGAACTGATAAAGAGGGCGGCACATGACAAGACAATCGTCATTCCTATTCTGAATGTTTACGGAACAGGACCGCGTATCCAACGTCTCGTTCCGGGAGTGACGGTACTCGACGGTTGCATCTATATTGTCGGATTCGTATCCGGTACAGGAGAGATCACTCAAATGGGAAAAATTTTCCGCCTGGTGTACGGAGCCCACAAAGGGACACAAGTTGCCCCGGGAATACTGGAAGCCGTTCAGAAAGATCTTCAGGAGAGCGGAATCAAAGCGGAAATCTCTCCGGATATCAACCGGGATACCTTCATTAAATGGTCGTTCATCTCGGCAATGGCTGTCACCGGAGCTTACTATGACGTCCCCATGGGCGAGGTACAGAAACCGGGAAAGGTGCGCGATACCTTCATCGGACTTTCTACGGAGAGTGCCGAACTGGGACGTAAACTGGGTGTAGAATTTCCCGAAGACCCGATAAGCTATAATCTGAAAGTCATCGACAAACTCGACCCGGAAAGTACCGCTTCCATGCAGAAAGACCTGGCACGGGGACATGATTCGGAGATACAAGGATTGTTATTCGACATGATTACCGCTGCGGAAGAACAAGGGATTGATATTCCTACTTACCGGATGGTAGCCGAAAAATTCACTAAATACTAATTCACCAAACCGTAAACCGTTATCCAATATGAATACCTTATTATTATCTATCAACTGGAATCCGAATCCCGAACTATTTAACCTGTTCGGCCTTTCTATCCGTTACTACGGGCTATTGTGGGCAGTAGGAATTTTTCTGGCTTACGTCATTGTTCACTACCAGTATCGCGATAAAAAAATAGATGAGAAGAAATTTGACCCCCTCTTCTTCTATTGTTTTTTCGGTATTCTGATTGGAGCACGTCTGGGGCATTGCCTGTTCTACGACCCGGGACAGTATCTGACAAGCGGTAAAGGGTTTGTAGAGATGCTGTTACCTATTAAATTCCTGCCTGCCGGTGGTTGGAAATTCACAGGATATGAAGGACTTGCCAGCCACGGGGGGACACTTGGACTGATTATTGCTCTGTGGCTCTATTGCCGCAAAACAAAACTTCATTATATGGACGTGCTGGATATGATTGCCGTAGCTACTCCAATTACCGCCTGCTGTATCCGTCTTGCCAACCTGATGAACTCCGAAATCATCGGCAAGCCGTCTGATGTACCCTGGGCATTCATTTTCGAACGGGTAGATATGCAACCCCGTCATCCGGGACAGCTCTACGAAGCGATCGCTTATCTTATCTTGTTCTTCATCATGATTTACCTGTATAAGAATTACAGCAAGAAACTGCATCGCGGCTTCTTCTTCGGGCTCTGCCTGACCTACATATTTGTCTTCCGTTTCTTCATCGAATTTTTGAAGGAGAACCAAGAGGATTTCGAGAACAACATGATGTTCAACATGGGACAATGGCTAAGTATTCCATTCGTTATAGTCGGCATCTACTTCATGTTTTTCTACGACCGGAAGAAAAAAGTAGCCTGAACCTGATATATAAAAATCGACTGCATACTAGAAAGGCGTTTCCTCCAATCACTTAAAGGAAACGCCTTTTATACTTACAAATCGTTTTCCAGACCTCAGAAAACGTTCTATATACTATTTGTGAACACGTTAATAATCCGCTATTTTCCCCTGACTATCTTCTTTATATCATTCAACTTGTTCAGCGCTTCAATAGGAGTGAGATTATTTACATCCAAATTTAATATTTCATCGCGAATCTGACAGAGTATCGGATCGTCCAACTGGAAGAAACTTAACTGCATACCACCACGGTTCTCGCTTACTTCCGCCAACGGCTTGCCTGCTATTCCCTGCTGGCGATTATCAGATTCAAGCTGCTTCAGAATCTCATTCGCACGCTTCACAATGCTTTTCGGCATACCCGCCATTTTTGCTACATGGATACCGAAAGAGTGCTCACTACCACCACGTTCCAGTTTACGAAGGAAGATTACCTTATTATCCACCTCTTTCACCGATACGTTATAGTTCTTGATACGCTTGAAAGATTTTTCCATTTCATTCAATTCGTGGTAATGCGTGGCGAATAAAGTACGTGCTTTGGCTTTCGGATGTTCGTGGATATATTCCACAATCGCCCAGGCAATAGAGATGCCATCATACGTAGAGGTACCACGCCCCAACTCGTCAAATAGTACCAGGCTTCGGGAAGAAACATTGTTCAGAATATCCGCCGCTTCGTTCATCTCCACCATAAAAGTAGATTCACCTACGGAGATGTTATCACTTGCTCCCACACGAGTGAATATTTTATCCACCAGCCCGATATGGGCGCTCTCCGCAGGGACAAACGAACCGATTTGAGCCAACAGCGTAATCAATGCCGTCTGACGCAAAAGCGCTGACTTACCCGCCATATTGGGACCGGTTATTATGATGATCTGCTGCGTACTGCTGTCCAACATCACATTATTGGCAATATATTTCTCTCCTATCGGAAGCTGTTTCTCAATTACCGGGTGACGGCCCTGACGAATATCCAATACGTCGTTATCCTCAATAACCGGACGGATGTAGTTATTCTCACGCGCCACATTAGCGAAAGACAACAGACAGTCCAACCGGGCAATCTGATTGGCGTTAACCTGTATCTGGGGGATAAACTCCGTCAATGCCTGTACCAAATTCGTATATAACTGCGTTTCCAGCACAAGAATCTTATCTTCGGCACCAAGAATTTTTTCTTCGTACTCTTTCAGTTCCTGTGTGATATAACGTTCCGCATTTACCAACGTCTGCTTGCGAATCCACTCTTTAGGAACCTTGTCCTTATGAACATTACGAACCTCGATATAATAGCCGAATACATTATTATAAGCCACTTTCAAACTCGGAATACCCGTTTCTTCGCTTTCCCGCTGCTGTATCTGAAGCAGATAGTCTTTTCCCGAATACGAAATCCGGCGCAATTCGTCCAAATCCGCATTCACACCGTCTTTAATCACTCCGCCCTTATTTATCAACAAAGGAGGATCATTATTAATTTCCCGGGCAATCCGGTCACGAATAGAAACACAAAGATTCAACCGCTCGCCAATACGGTTCAGACTTGCATTATCCGCTTCAAGACAAGCCTGTTTGATCGGTTCGATAGCCTGCAAAGCCACTTTCAGCTGAACCACTTCACGCGGTGACACACGTCCCACAGCCACTTTGGAGATGATACGCTCCAAATCACCGACAAGATGCAACTGTTCTTCGATCAACTCCTTAAAGTCCGGTTGACGGAAGAAATACTCCACCACATTCAGACGCTCATTGATCGGTTTCTCGTCCTTCAATGGAAAAACTATCCAACGTTTCAACAGACGTGCTCCCATTGGGCTGATCGTCCTGTCAATCACATTGAGCAGACTGCTTCCGCCATCGTTCATGCTGCCAATCAATTCGAGGCTGCGCACCGTGAATTTATCCAGCCGGACATATTTATCCTCCTCAATACGAGCCAATGAAGTAATATGCCCGATTTGAGTATGCTGTGTCATTGTCAGGTATTGAAGAATAGCCCCCGAAGCAATAATACCGTTTTTCAAATGCTCTACTCCGAATCCTTTCAGATTCTTTGTTTCAAAATGCTTCAGAAGTTTTTCGCGGGCAGTAGTTTCCGTAAACACCCAGTCGTCCAGTTCGAAAGTGAAGAATTTACTACCGAAATTGCCTTCAAACATAAGGCGCTTGCCACGTTCAAAAAGAATTTCTTTCGGGCCGAAGTTATTCAGCAGTTTGTCTATATAGTCGAAAGGTCCTTCGGCAGTCAGAAATTCACCGGTAGATATGTCGAGGAAAGCAACCCCGCAGGAAGCCTTTCCGAAATGTACGGCGGCCAGGAAGTTGTTTTCCTTATAGTTTAATATATTATCATTGATAGAGACACCGGGAGTCACCAATTCGGTAATGCCGCGCTTCACCAGTTTCTTGGTCATTTTCGGGTCTTCCAACTGGTCGCAGATAGCCACCCGTTTTCCGGCACGAACCAATTTCGGAAGATAAGTATCGAGCGCATGATGAGGAAATCCCGCCATTTCAATCGTCTTTCCTTTTCCGTTAGCACGTTTTGTCAGTGTGATTCCTAATATTTCGGCTGCAACAATGGCGTCCGTAGAGTATGTTTCATAAAAGTCACCGCAACGAAACAGCATTACCGCATCCGGATGTTTCGCCTTCAAATCCAGAAACTGTTTCATCATGGGGGTGAGCACGATTTCTTCTTCGTTCACGGTTCTCTCCTTTTCTTTTTTATTGAGTATATACTGTGATTATCGGAACAAAGATAACGGTTTTTCGGCAGAGAATCAACGGAATCCACCGATTCAATTATCAAAATTAGTGTTGCATACCTTTAAAAAAGAACGGCGTTTTTCTTAACAAACAGGAGAAAACTATTAAAACGTGTTATAAAACATAGTATTTTACTTGGATAATTTGCTAATTTCCCAAGAGTCCGTATCTTTGCAATGTGTTTTTCATAGTATTAGATTTAAGGTTAACAAAGGTTGGAGCAAGGCGTTGCTCCTTTTTTTATGTCCATAAGCCGGGTTTTACCACCCGGCATGTTCATTTTTGTTTTCGTGCGCATCCGCATCACGTTTCTTTTCACTCTGATAATCCCATTCGATCTCGTCAACGTATTCTTTTCCATTATATACCGCAACAGCCTTGATTTTGTTTTTTCCTTTTTCAAGTGTCACCTGGTCGAAGATATAATGTACATCCGTATAGCCCTTACGAATGCCTGTCAGTTCTTTGCCGTTCAAGTAAACTTTGGGAGTTCCGATATTTGAATAAACAGTGACGGAAGTCTGCTTCCGTTCGCGGTCCGTGTTACGTCGTTGCGTCAGATAGAGTACGGGAGACTTGCTCCAGTTCGCTTTATACCAGTAGTAAGAGTCCTTCTTTATTTTCCGGTCGAAGGTCATCAGCCCTTTCAGGTTCCGGGCAGGCACACCGCCACGGCTCCACATAGGCACGGCAAAGTCGAACATATTCCATAGATAAGAAGCAATAATATAGGGATGCTCAGCTATCACACTCCACTGATATTCATGCGTCTTGGTCTGGAAAGTTTCCGGATAATAAGGCTTTCCCCAGTTCAACGCATCGCCCAGATACTCCGTCTGATGGTCAAGGTTGGCATCGGCTCCATATTCGGTCAACATCAATTTCTGCCAGGGATAGTCTTTTTCGAGTCCTTCCACCCACGGTTTGATGTCCTGCACTTTCTTTTCGTACCAGCCGAAATAACGGTTCATGCCTTGTATATCTGTATTCTGATTCACCGGATGATTGGCGTGACCGTAACCGTTCACGGCAACCGTGTAGCGGTCAGGATCTTCCGTCTTCGCCAGATCGTGAAGAGATTGAGTCAATGACGCTGTGTATTCGTGAGGCTGATAAACCTCATTGTGCAACCCCCACACATAAATGGAGGGATGATTGAAACTCTGACGAATCAGTTCGCGGAGTTGTGTCTGCGCATTCTCCGATTCGTAGCCTGTCACCCGGTTGACAAAGGGGATTTCCGCCCAGATAATCAAGCCCAATGTATCACAACGCGAATAAAGATATTCCGACTGCTGATAATGAGCAAAACGCACGGTCGTGGCACCGACATCCATAATTTGAGCCAGGTCAAAATCATGTTCACGGTTGGTCAGCGCACTCCCCAGGCCCCACCAGTCCTGATGACGGGTAACACCATACATCGGATATTTCTCTCCATTAAGATAAAAACCTTTTCCGGCAACAATTTCGTAATGACGAACACCCAAAGGCTGCGTGACCTCGTCAATCACCTCACCATTTGCCAACAGACGGGAGACTACTTTGTAAAGATAAGGGTCCTCCCTACCTTGCCAGAGATGAGGATTCTTTAGTTTGAATGTTGATACATAGCTTTGTGTTCCTTGCGGAGTCAACTCAAGCGGCAGACGTTGGGAAACCACCTTTTTCCCTTCCTGCGTATAAATACTGTTCTCCAGAACAAGCTGCGCAGGAGCCAGACTACCATTATCCAGCTTTACTTTAACAGTTATATCCGCCGAACGTCTTGATACATTCTTCTGAGTGATGTACACACCGGGAGAGGCGCAATCGGTCACTGTGATATTATTCTGCTCCGTAGTAATCAACCATACGGGACGGTAAATACCGCCATACACCCCAAACAAACTGTGATTGACAGGAATCACATCAGGACGGGCCGTATTGTCAGCCTTCACGATAATCTCGTTCTCAGCCCCCAGTTTCAAGGCAGTGCCTATCTCGAAAGCGAAGGCACTATACCCGCCTTTATGCGTTCCCACCAACTTTCCGTTGACATAGACTTCTGTGCAAGCCCCTACTCCTTCAAAACGCAAGAATACACGTTTACCCGCCAACTCATTTCCGAAAAACTGTTTCTTTCTGTAATAACCTACACCTTCGTAGAATGCATCAGCTTTCACTTGCATATCTTTCGCATTCCAGGTATGGGGAATTGTCACTTCCTCCCACTTGCCGTCCCATTGTGCGGAAGCACGCATAGGGTCCGTAGAAAACGGCCCTTTCTTAAATTGCCAGCCAGTATTGAAAGAAATGACATCACGTGCGGACGTATCATTCATAACTGCTCCCAGTAACAGGAGCAGAAATACAATCATATTTTTTACCATTAGATTATGAGTTCTTGTTTATCTGGCCATTTTATAAATCTCACATCCGCCCATTAAAAAAGCACCCACGCCATATACTTCAGTCATATTCCGCGTCACCTTCTTCGGATCGGCCCCGATAGGCTGTACATAACCTAATTTACCGTCTGCATCGACAGCAGAAACCTGTGCATTCCAGCCTTTTACCAGTATAGGAAGGAAAGTATCCTTGTCCAGCAGTCCCTCGTTGATTCCGTAAGCCAAAGCATAGACAATAAACGTGGTACAGCTTGTTTCGGGTGACGGGTAAGAAGCCGGATCGAGCAGACTTGCATGCCAGAATCCGTCCGCATTCTGCAATTTAGCGACACGGGTACAGAGCTTCACGAACAGTTCTTCGTAAAACTTCCGGTTCTTGTCCTTTGCAGGCAGTTCTTTCAATATCTCCGCCAGCCCGCCGAGCACCCAGCCGTTGCCGCGTCCCCAGAAAACCTTCCGGCCGTTGGCCTCGCGTTGGTCAAAATACCGCCAGTCGCGATAGAAAAGATTCTCTTCCTTGTCGAAAAGATGGTCATACGTAGCTTTGTATTCGCGGTTCATGAATTTGATATACTTTTTATCACCCGTCAGGACGTATAATTTAGTGTAGACCGGAGGAGCCATAAAGAGGGCGTCACACCAAGTCCAGCGTTCCAGTGTCTCAGGTTTGCGATAATCCAGCTTGAAATCGTCCGTCGGCGGGTTCTTCATCACCCAATCCGTGCGGGCAATGGTAGGATTGAGCATATATTTGTTCTTATATTTCCGGTAAAGGTCGATAAAGAGTTGTGAAACAGCGATGTCGTCGGCATGATACATCCGCTTGTCCGGCTGCCAGCCGTTACGGCTTCCGATACGGGTGAGCCATTTAAAATAATCCTTGTTACCGTCTTCACGTTCCGCCAATTCCGCCCAGTCGAGCATACCGACATATAGTACGGCGTTTGTCCAGCTCAGGTCACCATGTTCGGCGCCCTTGTTGGGGTTAGCTATTTGCCAGTCGGCAACTTTCTTCATCGTTTCTTTTATTTCCGCTTTACGGAAAGGAATGTTTTGTGCTTGCACGGTGAGGGTAGACAGCAGCACTGCTACGACCCCGATTTTTGTTCTTAGATTCATTCGTTTATCGTTTAAAAAATTATGAAAGTTCGGTAGTTTTTTGGTTCCAATACCCGACAAAGTACAAATATACGCCAAATATCGGATATAATTGAGGGATTTATTGGAAATATATATCCACCATGGTGGATATATAGATTCAACATATTGGGCATATATGCCCAGCGTGGTGGATATATATGCCCAATAAACAGGAAGTTAATGGTACGTTATACCATTAAGAAAACGTTACTTGCTGAAGTCAATGTCCAACGGCTCGATATTGTTTTCCGAACCGGCATATCCCGGTGTCTGATTGATATGTCCCTGCACATTTGTCGAAATAGCATTCAATGCAATCGGCCACAATACATTGTGGGGAGCAATGGTATATTCATTTCCAATCGGCGTTTTCACCCCTTTGTTATAGAAATCCGTTACATCCATAATGTGGTCGTAGAAGAAGTTTTTCTCGGAGAAATTATCCATACGGTAGGTACGTCCCTTATCGTCCGCCTTGCCGGTTTTAGCATAGATAAATGCGATACGGGTCAACTCCGTCTTACGTGGTTCTTCGTAATACAGTTCGCGGGCACGTTCGTCCAGAATCGTACGGATAGTCATCTGGTCAGCATCAAGTTCATCGGCTCCCGCTCTGCGGCGTACCTTGTTCACGTCATCGGCAGCTTTCTGGAGGCTGGTTGCATCCCCCTTCCAAATGTATGCCTCAGCACGTAACAGATACGTTTCGGCAATACGGAAAATATACCAATCGGCCCAACCACCGCGCCACCATTTATCTTTCTGGTCGGCAACGTTGGTCTTATAATGCGGCCACCCCACCCAGTCACGAATTGTATCGTTTACCAAGATGTTTCCTTTATCGTCTTTAAAGCGAACCGGTTGTCCGTACCATTCCGTACCTTTGAGTTCAGGATTATTGTAGGTCAGGTCGGTCATTTCTATCCAGTTGCCCGGAGCATGACGAAGATCTGTGTCATCCAGTGTCCAGATCATGTGCGTATGATACCAGGTAGAACGTGCTGTACATACTCCACGACCATATTGCTCAAGATAGGGATTTTTCTTTGCATCGTTATCGGTAAATCCGTTTTTGCCGTCGGGAGTTTTAATCTCGCCGTCTTTTGCAAACCAGGGAAGCACCTGCCGTTTGATTTCCAGTCCGGCTGCCGAACGAATATCCTCACCGGCATCATAACGGTCGAGCACCATGTAAAGTACTTCTTTGTTTTCAGGCAAGGATTTATTCTCAGACTGATGCAAGTCCCAAATCACATTCTTGGTAGCGTCATTCTTGTCAACACCGAAACGCTCTGTCATTAGATAGTGCACTCCGTCATTAATGACGTTATTGGCTGATTCGATTGCATCGTCAAATTCGCCCAATGCAAGATTGATCTTTGTCAGTAAGTGATAAGCCGCAGCCTGAGTCACCATACCGATATAAACGTTGTTTTTCAGATAAGGAGCCGTACGGTCCAAATCGTTTTTCAGATACCGCAAGATTGCTTCACGCTTCGTTGAATAAAAATCATAACGTGGCCCGGTGATTTCTTCTGTGATGAACGGTATATCCCCATACTGATTCACCAGACGGTAATAACGATAAGCACGATGGAAACATGCCAATCCTTCAAATTCCTTACGTTGGTCTTCATTGTCAAACTCTGCCGTTTCCGAACGGGTCAGCAATGTATTGGCGTCTTTAATACCTTTATACAGATAGGTCCAATAGTTATTAATCTGACTTGCATTTCCTGTCAGAGAAGCACTGGGAGTAATCTGTCGAACAAGATCCTGTGGAGAGTTTGCCGCGTCAGTACGTCCGTTGACACTTATATCCGAAAAGAAATATTCGGAAAGGATACAAGGGTCGGCAGAACCCGATGTGGGATAAAAATCAAAGTAACGGACGTCACGGTTCAACATATCCGTTCCGGTCTTCAGGCCGTTGTAATCCGCAAAAGAGATCTCCGGCGTATAGAATGAAAGTGGCTTCGGGTCCAGCCAATCCGAACAACTACTTGCTAATACAGCTACTCCAATCATGCAGGCAATGCCTGTTTTCTTATTATTTAGTTTCATCAGTCTGTAGATATTATAAAGTCAAGTTAATACCAAAATAAATTACTCTCGGGGTATTTGCATCACTGTTTTCCGGGTCGTAACCGGGCCAACCGGAGATATAACCTGCATTCTTCATCGTAGCATTGACGTTCAGGTTCTGAATCCGCAGCGGCTCTATCAGCTTCTTCGGGAAAGTATATCCGATTGAGATATTATCAAAACGCAGGAAAGAAGCGTTCTTGTAAATGGCATACGAAACGCCTGCCGGCTTCTTGTTGGCCAGACGCGGATATTCATTGTTACGGTTTTCCGGCGTCCAGTAGTCACGTTTAATCTGGTTCGTCACGTTCAGCAAAGCATTGTCGTTGGTAAAACGTCCCAATGTCTTTTTATGTCCGATATAGGAGTACATATTGAACGAGATATTGAAGTTCTTGAACAACGTGAAATCATTACGCATACTCCAACGCAGACGCGGCATCGTAGTTCCCTGGAATTCCTTATCCGTATTGTCATATTTGTAGTTCATGTCTTTATCCAGCAGATGAACGTCACCCGGCTGCTGACCGTATTTGGCAGCTTCTTCACGTTCTTCTTCCTGCCAGATTCCCACTACCTTGTAATCCCAGATTTCATCAATATCGTGTCCGATGAAACGCTTGTTCTTGATATCGTCCGCTTCACGTTGGCCGATAACGTTACCGTCCGCATCTTTCACATCTTCCATGATTCCGTACAGGTGAGTTATCTTGTTCTTGTTATAAGCCAGGCTGAAAGAAGTACGCCATGTAAGCTTATCCATTCTGATGTTGGTAGAGTTCAGTGAAAGCTCGACACCGGTATTCTGTACCTCACCGATATTAGACATCACGGAGCTGTAACCGATCAGGCTGGGCAACTCACGGCTGACAAGCAGGTCGGTCGTAATCTTCTTATATACATCCAGGTTCGCGCTCAGTCTGCCTTTCAGGAAAGTCAGGTCCGTACCGATATTCCATGAAGTCGTTGATTCCCATTTCAGGTTGGGGTTAGCCATAGTAGAAGCGTAGAAAGTGTTGGCGGTCACCAGACTGCCGGTTGCCGGATCCACATAAATGTATTTGCGCGGGGCCAACTGCATGAATGCAGCATAAGTACCTACGGCACGGTTACCGTTCTTACCCCATGAGAGACGCAGTTTACCATATTCGAACCAATCCGGACGGTGCAGGAATTTCTCTTCAGAGAACACCCAACCCAATGCGATAGCCGGAAAAGTGGCACGCGGGTTGGCAAGACCGAAAGCCGAATATCCGTCACGACGTACAGTGGCGGTAATCAGGTAACGCTGGTCGTATACATAGTGCAGACGTCCCATAAAGGCGTCTCCTGTACGGTAGACATCATCACTGGATACGTTAGGGCTGGTACCGAAACCGATACCTCCATAACCCAGTTCGTCGGTAGGCAGGAAGTTTTCATTCGTCATTTCATCATGCCAACGCTGGAACTTCTCCCAGTTGGCAAGGAAAGTAAAGTCAAAAGCGTGCTTGCCGAATGTCTTGTTCCACTTCAGCATATTATCCCATTGCCAATAGAAATCCTTCGTATGCGTACGTTCCACACGGCCGTTCTGCGAACCGGAGTCGGGAGAAGCGGCTGCCTTATGGAAAAGATAGTTTGTCCATTCAAAACGCGGAGAATAAGTAGTCTGGATAGAAAAGCCCAAAGGGAGGGTGATTTTCAGATAAAGAGCTGCATTCAAGTTCTCGATGTCATTGCGTTTATTCTGGAAAGCCGGAGCAAGCAACGGGTTGCTCTGGTTATTGTTACCGGTAGGGTATTGTTTCAAAGTCACTCCATCGTCTTCGTAAAGGCTTCCGAAAGGTGAAAGAGTAGTGTAATTGCCGGATGAACTACTGATATATCCCTCATCACGTGAAGTAAACTGTGCGTTCACACCGTAAGTAAGGAAGCTCTGTATCTTATTCTCCAGGTTGATACGTGCACGGATAGCACTGTATCCTCCGCCACGCACGTTACTCTCGTTTTTCAGGTAGTTGATAGATGAATAATAAGACATTTCGTCTTTCTTTCCTGCCACGCTGACCGTGTAATCCTGACGTAACGCTACATCCTGATAAATGACATCGCGCCAGTCTACAAGACGTCCGGCCAAATAGTTGTTGACCTCCGTATTGGTAAATTCGAGACGTGTCAGCCAGATACTTGTCGGGTCGCCTTTATCGTTTCCCATCCAGTTTGCCAAGTCCGCATTGGACATGTGTGCCGGATTGTCGAAATATCCGGTAGCTGCTTTTGAAGGATTCTTGCTAACTTCCACATCCCGGCGGAAATTGATGAAATCCTCTCCTTCGTATACTTCCGGCAAAGAGTTCACCATTGAAAGTCCCCATGTACCACTGAAATTGATAATCGGTTTCGTTGAACTTGTTCCTTTCTTGGTAGTAATCAGCACAACGCCATTGGCTGCCTTCGCACCATAAACGGCTGTGGAACTGGCGTCTTTCAATACGTCTATCTGCTCAATGTCGTTAGGATTGATGTCGGTCATCTGTCCCGAATAGATTACTCCGTCCAATACAATCAGAGGTTCAAGGGAAGATTTATCCGTACTCGTTGCACGTAGGTTGTTTTTACCACGCACCATCATGCTGGTGTTACCCTTCGTGTCGGTTTCGATACCTACCGAAAGTCCGGCCACACCCGTGCGGAGCATATCCTGAACAGTTTTCGGTTGTTCTTTTTCAAGGTCGCTGGCTTTCAAGGATGCCACGGCTCCGGTCAGGTCTTTCTTCTTCATTACACCGTAACCTACCACTACGACCTCCTCCAGTGTTTTGGAGTCTTCCTTCATTTTGATGATAGACTTCTGCCCGGCTTTCACCGTCTGAGTCGTATAACCGATATACGAGATCTGAAGCGAAGATCCGAAAGGCGCTTCCAGTTTGTAGTTACCGTCAATATCGGTAATCACACCGGTCGTTGTGCCGGCTACCAAAACGTTAGCTCCGATAATGGGCTCTCCGTTCTCGTCTACAACTTTACCGATGATTGTAGTCGCCTTGCCCGTCTGTGCCGGAGTACTCTTTTTGGGGAACAAGGCAATCTGTGTGCTGGTCACTTCAAATGACAGGTCAATGCCTTTCAGCATTTCTCCTACCGCTTTGGATACAGGAACCTGTTTCACGTTCAGACTGACTTCCTGTTTCACATTTACTTGTGTTGCATCATAAAAGAAAGTATAGCCGCTGGTTTTCTCAATGCGTGCCATAGCTTCGGACAATGGAATTTTCGAGAAGCTTATCGTTATCATCTTCTCTTTTACTTGTGCAGAAAGTACAACGCTAAAAAATAATAGCGTTAAAAGTGCAAAATGCTTTTTTAAATTCATATTTTTGCGATATTAAAAGTTAACTGTAAGGAGGCTGCATTAAAATGGGTCAGATTTTAATGTTCACTCACTTTCTTCGGTTAATAAAAAACTTGATTTGGTAGGGGGGAAAGCCGGAAGCGGAACTTCCCCCTTATTTATTCTATATCTTCATTATATCATAGGCTCGCCTTTCTCTCTTACTTATTTGTCAAAAAAATCATTTTACCGATATTGAACTCGGATATTTGCATTGTGTGTTACCACTTATTGTTTTTGCTTCGGCAAAATCGTCAACATATTCTCATCATTAAATTCATAGTTGATAGGATGAATGTGCGACATGATTCGCATGATTTCTTCCAACGGTTCGTGCCGCAAGGTGAATGTGTATCTGTACTGTTCCTGCAATTCCGGAGACAAATTTATCTTCACATTATACCATTTGGACAGAAGAGGGCAAATCTCATTCAACGGCCTGTTTTTAAATACAATCTGATTGCTTGCCCACGAGACAGCCAACTCGATATCTCCTTTTTCTATTTGAAGCCGTCCGTTACGCTTGTTGAAAGTACCGACTTCTCCCGGATGCAGAAAACGGGTTTCCGCTTTCGTCTCCAACGACACCGAACCTTCTTTCAGGCTGACAAATGTATTTTCCGAACCGGGAAAGGATTCTACATTGAATTTTGTACCGTGTACGGTGATTTTCATTCCTTCGGTTTCAACGACGAAAGGATGATCCTTATCGTGGGCCACATCAAAGTAAGCCTCTCCATTCAACCGGACATTTCTGTTTTTCGAATAATAATTCGTATTATAAGTAAGCGAAGTAGCCGAATGAATCCATACATTCGACCCGTCCGGCAAAGCTACTTCTGATTTACCTCCCCAATTGGAATAGGTTTGTTGCGCCATTTCCGGCTGACCGATCTTTATACCTATATATAAAGAAACGGAAAGGAAGACAGCCACAACTACGCAGGCAGCCGCAACATAGCGTTGAAAACGGGGGAAAGCCCACAAACGAACAGGTTGTTCCTTATCTTTGAGATTCACTTCAACTTTATCTTCAGACCTTTCCATATCTTCAGCTTGTCTCCGTTCAGCCTCCTCACACTCCTCCATGCGCTGCATCAACTCTTTCCAGTAGAAATCTACGTCCGGCGTATAATTGATAACTTTAGCACGCACCTTTTCCCAAACTCCCCGAAGTTCTTCATACACCTTCCGGTTCTCATCGATAGACACCCACTCCTCCAAGTGCTTTTTATCAGCATCGGAGATGTCTTGTTTCAGGTCGGAAATGATTAACTCCCAAGGTATTTCTTTTTTCATGCTTCGCTGTCGTTTTTAACTGTTACCGATACTAAGACACAAAAAACGAATCATACCCTTATTCAGAAAAGCATTTTTTTAGTTTCTACTAAAAAAATATTCTTTAACTTTGCAACGTCTCACTAACCTAATTACAAACACTATGGACGATATGTTCCTTTTGCAATTGATAAAGAATGGTGATAAGCAGGCGTTCAAGTACGTCTTCGATACTTATTTCACTGCTCTTTGCCGCTTTATGTATTTGTATTTAGGAGATACACAAGAAGCGGAAGATATAGCAAGTGACATCTTTGCGTCCGTATGGGAAAACAGAAAAAAACTTGAAATCAGGCTTACTTTCAAAGCTTATCTTTTTCAGGCTGCCAAAAACAGGTGTCTGAACGCTATACGAGACAGAAAGGCTACTGTCTCACTGGACGATATCAACGGACAGGACACTCCGCAAGTAAGCATCACCGATTCACTGGAAACAGAAGAACTGAATAATTTAATTCAGGAGGCTATCCTGTCACTTCCCGAAAAATGTCGTGAGGTATTTCTGCAGAGCCGCACGAAGAATCTGACAAACCAAGAAATCGCGGAGTCAATGGATATATCTGTCAAGACAGTAGAGGCACAAATCACAAAAGCGCTGAAACAAATCCGGAAGTTCTTGGGTACACAATATCAATATTTGTTCTAAGTTTCCCGGCAGATAAAAGATGGAATGATCCTACTTCTTTTCCGCCAGATAAACCCCTAATATGATGCAAGCCGCCCCCATTAACGTAATCCATGTGATTTGTTCGTGGAGAATGAGCACCGAAGCCACCATCGTCACCAACGGATTCAAATAGATATAATTGGAGGCCCGCATCGTTCCCAGCTGTTTCAAAACCACATTCCAAAGAATATAGCAGATCAAAGAAGCCAGGACTGCCAGGAACAAGAGATTGGACAATACGAGCGGTTGCAGAAGCACATCAAAATCCGGTTGCAGCGGATGAAGAAGAAAAGCGGGAAGAACAGTCAATACCCCATAGAAAAATATCTTACGGGTAATAAATACCGTGGGATAACGTCCCGTCATCCGCTTTATTACCAGACTATAAAAAGCCCATGACAGAGCCGCAAGCAAAGTGAGCAAATCACCCACAGGAGAGAGCTTCAACACCACACTTCCGTTAAAGACGACCAGCCCTACGCCAATCAGGGCCAACAGCGAACCATAGATCAGCCCTTTCGTAGCCTTCTCACTCTTATAAAAGAGCAGGGAAAGAATCGTAGTTAGCAGAGGAGCCGTGCAAATGATGAAAGCAACATTGGAGGCTTGGGTAATCCCCAAAGCTGTATTTTCTGTGAAGAAATAAAGCGATCCGCCGAATACGCCTCCCGCCACCAACCAAAGCTCATCTTTCAAATTATCGGCAAACAAGTGTTTTGGAGAAATCGCCCAAATACCTATATAGGCTATCAAAAAGCGATAAAAGAAAATTTCCTGAGGAGTGAGTCCGTGATTAATCAATACTTTCGTTGCAATAAAGGTCAGCCCCCAGATAGCAACCGTCAGTATGGCAATCAGATGATAGTATCCGTGCGTCAGTTTCATACTTATACTTTTAATAATGCCGCAAAGATACAGGGAATCACGAAAATATATACCGACTCTTATGAATATATTTCAGACAGAATCTCGACTAAACAAAACTATAAATAGTCACTTCCTGCCGAAGCACCCGGTCACTGTCAAATAAAATACCAATAAACGCAAAGGGTTCATTGTATAAACAAATCTTACCAAATAAGGAAAAAACTAAAAATCGGCAAATCCTCACGATATTTCTTCTTTACACTTTATCACCGATATTGCATAAACCCGCTTCGAGTTTTTAATAAATAATGAAATAGTTTATTATAAACGGTTCCCAAGTTTATTAAAAACTATTTTTAGGCACTTTCAGTTACTCAAATCGAATTATTGCAACAAAAATAGGCAAGAACCTTCACAGTTTCTTGCCCATTCGTTATCCTCATATGCAATTTTGCACATTCACCTATTGAACCTATGTAATAATACTTATATATTTCATGATTACTTTTCTGTTTTTAATTTTCCCAAATATACGAAATAAAAACGAGAAAGTCAATAGGTAAAGCGTGGTTATCTGAAAATAAACACGTAAATTTGTGCCTCGAATGAGAAATAACAGTATAAATCACTATAAATAAAAACTTTATCACTATGGAGTACAATTTCAGGGAGATTGAAAAGAAGTGGCAGCAAAGGTGGGTGGAAGAGAAAACCTACCAGGTTACGGAAGACGAATCGAAGCAGAAATTTTATGTATTAAACATGTTCCCCTATCCTTCAGGAGCCGGACTACACGTAGGACACCCGCTGGGATATATCGCTTCGGACATTTACGCCCGTTACAAACGACTGCAAGGCTTCAATGTACTCAATCCGATGGGATACGACGCTTACGGCTTGCCCGCCGAGCAATATGCTATCCAGACCGGACAGCATCCGGCCATCACTACCATCAACAATATCGACCGCTACCGCGAGCAACTCGACAAAATCGGTTTCTCTTTCGACTGGAACCGTGAAATCCGTACTTGCGACCCGGAATATTACCATTGGACACAATGGGCTTTCCTAAAAATGTTCAACAGTTATTATTGCAACGACGAGCAGAAAGCACGCCCTATCGAAGAACTGGAAAAAGCCTTTGCTGTCTACGGAAACGAGGGACTGAATGCCGCTTGCAGTGAAGAAATCAGTTTCACCGCCGATGAATGGAACGCAAAAAACGAAAAGGAAAAACAGGAAATCCTGATGAACTACCGCATCGCTTATCTGGGCGAAACAATGGTAAACTGGTGCGCTGAATTAGGAACGGTATTGGCGAATGACGAAGTAGTGGACGGCGTCAGCGAACGCGGCGGTTTCCCCGTCATCCAAAAGAAGATGCGCCAGTGGTGTCTGCGTGTATCCGCCTACGCACAACGTTTGCTTGACGGACTGGATACTATCGACTGGACAGATTCTCTGAAAGAAACTCAAAGAAACTGGATCGGACGCTCGGAAGGTGCTGAAGTTCAATTCAAAGTAAAAGACAGTGATCTCGAATTTACAATCTTTACCACCCGCGCAGATACCATGTTCGGTGTTACCTTTATGGTGTTGGCCCCGGAAAGTGAATTGGTGGCACAATTAACCACTCCTGCACAAAAAGCGGAAGTAGACGCTTACCTCGACCGTACTAAGAAACGTACGGAACGTGAACGTATTGCCGACCGCAGCGTTACCGGTGTATTCAGTGGTTCGTATGCGATCAACCCGTTCACAGGCGAGGCAGTACCTATCTGGATCAGCGACTACGTATTGGCCGGTTACGGAACGGGAGCTATCATGGCCGTACCTGCTCACGACAGCCGCGACTACGCCTTTGCCAAGCATTTCGGATTGGAAATCCGCCCGTTGGTAGAAGGTTGTGATGTCAGCGAAGAAAGTTTCGACGCCAAAGAAGGTATCGTCTGCAACTCTCCGCGTCCGGACGTCACTCCTTACTGTGACCTCTCCCTGAACGGACTGACTATCAAAGAAGCAATTGAAAAAACCAAGAACTATGTAAAAGAACATAATCTGGGTCGCGTGAAAGTAAACTACCGTTTACGTGACGCTATCTTCTCACGTCAACGTTACTGGGGTGAACCCTTCCCGGTTTACTACAAAGACGGAATGCCTTATGTAATCGAAGAAAGCTGTCTGCCACTGGAACTTCCGGAAGTTGCCAAGTTCCTGCCTACCGAAACAGGCGAGCCTCCATTGGGACACGCTACGAAATGGGCGTGGGACACAGCGAACAAATGCGTGGTAGAAAACGAAAAGATTGATAATGTAACCGTTTTCCCATTGGAACTGAATACCATGCCGGGATTCGCCGGCTCTTCCGCATATTATCTGCGCTACATGGACCCGCGCAATCATAAAGCATTGGTTGACCCGAAAATTGACCGGTACTGGAAGAATGTAGACTTATATGTAGGGGGTACCGAACATGCTACGGGACACTTGATTTATTCTCGTTTCTGGAATAAATTCCTTTATGATATGGGTGTATCCATAATGGAAGAACCATTCCAAAAATTAGTAAACCAAGGAATGATTCAGGGTCGCAGTAACTTTGTATACCGTATCAAAGATACCCATACATTCGTTTCACTGAACCTGAAAGACCAGTATGACGTTACACCGCTTCACGTAGACGTTAACATCGTATCCAATGACATTCTCGATCTGGAAGCATTCAAGGCATGGCGTCCCGAATATAAAACGGCAGAGTTTATCCTCGAAGACGGAAAATATGTCTGTGGTTGGGCGATTGAAAAGATGAGTAAGTCAATGTTCAACGTTGTCAACCCGGATATGATTGTTGAGAAATACGGTGCGGACACACTTCGCATGTACGAAATGTTCCTCGGTCCGGTAGAACAGTCCAAACCCTGGGATACAAACGGTATCGATGGTGTACACCGCTTTATCCGCAAATTCTGGTCGCTGTTCTACAGCCGCACGGATGAATATCTGGTGACGGACGAACCGGCAACGAAGGAAGAACTGAAAAGCCTCCACAAACTTATCAAGAAGGTGACCGGTGACATTGAGCAGTTCTCTTACAATACCTCTATCAGTGCATTCATGATTTGCGTAAACGAGCTTTTCAACCTGAAATGCAGTAAGAAAGAGATTCTGGAACAACTCGTCATCACGCTTGCTCCTTTCGCTCCGCACGTTTGCGAAGAATTGTGGGACGTACTGGGACACGAAACTTCCGTATGCGACGCCCAATGGCCGGCATACAACGAAGAATATCTGAAAGAAGATACAATCAACTACACGATCTCTTTCAACGGAAAGGCACGTTTCAATATGGAATTTGCTGCAGATGAAACTTCGGACGCCATCCAGGCAGCCGTATTGGCTGACGAACGTTCACAGAAATGGATCGAAGGAAAGACTCCAAAAAAGATCATCGTCGTTCCGAAGAAGATTGTAAACGTTGTTATTTAAACAGGCATTAAGTAATAAGTATTAAGTATCACCACGGCTATGATTCAAATATATATCCGCAAGGTGAATACTTAATACTTGATACCTGATACTTTGACACCTAATACTTAAAATCAATGCATAAACTAGCAAAAGCGGGAATAATGAGAGAAGTGAAAGATTATGCTTACATCACTCTCGGACTAATCAGCTATTCTTTGGGCTGGGCGGCATTCTTACTGCCCTATCAGATAACGACCGGAGGAACTACCGGTATCAGTGCTATCATCTACTACTCAACCGGATTCCCTATCCAATGGTCATATTTCATTATCAACGCCGTTCTGATGACATTTGCTATCCGGATATTAGGCCCGCGATTCAGTATAAAAACGACGTATGCTATCTTTATGCTAACTTTCCTGCTCTGGTTGTTCCAACTACTGGTCAACAATTATGTGGAAGTACCGGACATGACAGCCGACGGTAAACCGCTACTGCTCGGTCCCGGACAGGATTTCATGGCCTGTATCATCGGTGCCGCCATGTGTGGCGTAGGTCTGGGCATTGTGTTCAACTATAACGGAAGTACGGGAGGAACAGATATTATCGCCGCCATAGTTAACAAATATAAAGATGTGACACTCGGAAGAATGATTATGATTTGCGATGTATTCATCATCAGTTCCTGTTACTTTATATTCCATGACTGGCGTCGTGTTATCTTCGGTTTCGTCACCCTGTTCATCATTGGCGTCGTGCTCGACTGGATTATCAACAGTGCACGCCAATCGGTCCAATTCTTCATTTTCTCCAAGAAGTATGACGAAATAGCCGACCGTATCATCAAAGATGCCGATCGCGGAGTAACCGTGCTCGATGGCACAGGCTGGTACAGTAAAGCCAATGTAAAAGTACTGGTAGTACTTGCCAAGAAACGCCAGTCACTCGACATCTTCCGTCTGGTGAAACGTATCGACCCGAATGCTTTTATCTCCCAAAGTTCAGTTATCGGAGTATATGGCGAAGGATTCGAAAAACTGAAAGTAAAATAACCGGTTCCAAGCTTTGATTGGCCCGATAAGTATTGAACAACCCCGTTAAAAACAAAATAAGATGATGAAACGCAAACTGGTATTTGTTACCAACAACGCTCATAAACTGGAAGAAGTAGCCGCTATCTTAGGAGACCAAATAGAACTGCTGAGCCTCAACGATATCGGTTGCCATACGGATATTCCCGAAACAGCCGAGACGCTGGAGGGAAACGCCCTGTTGAAATCGTCGTTTATCTTTAAAAACTACGGCCTGGATTGCTTTGCCGATGATACCGGACTGGAAGTAGAAGCCTTGGACGGGGCCCCCGGAGTCTATTCCGCCCGCTATGCAGGCGGCGAAGGACACGACGCCCAAGCCAATATGCTCAAACTGCTTCACGAACTGGAAGGCAAAGAAAATCGCAAAGCACAATTCCGTACTGCCATTTCGTTGATATTGGACGGAAAGGAATATCTTTTTGAAGGAGTGATAAAGGGCGAGATAATCAGAGAAAAACGGGGCGATTCGGGTTTTGGTTATGATCCCGTGTTCAAACCGGAAGGCTATGAACAGACATTCGCCGAACTGGGAAATGATATCAAGAATAAAATCAGCCACCGTGCACTGGCTGTGCAAAAACTATGTGAATTTCTACAAAGCTAATTGTATATATCCTTTTAAAACATAAAACACAATGAAGAAAATTACTTTATTTACCTTCCTTACGATCCTATTATGTACTTCATGTGTAACGAAAAAGAAGTTCATGCTTGCAGAGCTGGCAGCTACCGCAAGCAAAGATAGTTTGCAAGGACTACTGACCGACTGCCGTAACACGGGCAACCAAATGTCGGTACAAATCAAAAACCTCATGCGTGATACAACAAAAATGGGAAACAGTATCCGCCAGTATCAAAGTATGCTGAATGTGAACATGACCGAACAGGAAAAACTGAACGCCCTGTTGAACCAGAAGAAAAACGAGTTGAACGAAAGAGAGCATACTATCAACGAGTTGCAGCAGATGATCAATGCGCAGAATGAGAAAGTCCGGAAACTGTTGAGTAGCGTAAAAGATGCGTTATTAGGCTTCAGCAGCGATGAACTGACCGTTCGCGAAAAAGACGGAAAAGTATATGTGGCAATGTCGGATAAATTATTATTCCAATCAGGAAGCGCCCGTCTGGATAAGCGTGGTGAAGAAGCTCTTGGCAAATTGGCCGAAGTACTGAACAAACAGACGGATATTGATGTGTTTATTGAAGGACATACGGACAATAAGCCTATCAACACTGTACAATTCAAGGATAACTGGGATTTGAGTGTGATTCGTGCTACCTCCGTCGTACGTATTCTGATTAAAAACTATAACGTGAATCCTTTGCAGATACAACCGAGCGGCCGCGGCGAATATATGCCTGTCGATGACAACGAAACGGCAGAAGGCAGAAGTAAGAACCGCCGTACGGAGATTATCATGGCTCCGAAGTTAGACAAACTGTTCCAAATGCTCCAAAGCACGGAAGAGTAAAATTAAAAATTCTTATATCGAAAAAGAGGCTGACCTAACGTTAGCCTCTTTTTCGATATTTAGTGTTTCAAGCCATTAAACTATCTATTTTTTAGAAGGATGTGTCATTACCCGCGTTGAACGGATAATGACGGGGGAAACATCACTTCTTTAATGACTGGTGTCCATCAATTGGAAAAGCTTTTCCCGCCCATGCCTTTTGAGATGTCCATTCCTCGGCCGGATCACTCCAAAAAGGATGATCGGCAGGAAGACCCAAAGGCAAGAAAACGAGTGAAGTCATATATAAGCTACCATTATTAGTATAATAGTTGGCCAAATCCGGCTGATGTCCCGCAAAACCAAGTGCCAGGAATCCTTTATCATCAAAATTTCCATCTACTGAAAACATATTTCTCATCACTGCACTTAATGCACTCCGGACTTGTCCGTTAGTCAGTCCTTCAGGAAGGCCATATTTCCAGGCAGCCAATGCCAACGATTGGAATGCTCCCATACGATAGACTACGGAACGCCCGAAAGCCGGGAAGGTACCTTCCGGAGAAATAAGACGTTCGATGAAGGTATTAAAACGTTGCATACGACTGATTGCCAGCTTATAACTGATTGGGGTAGGAAAACGGTTCTTGCTGCACGTTTCCAGTATCTCGACATACATGGGATGAATAACGAAAGAATTATAATAATCCAACGAAAATTCCGCTCCGTCGGAATACCATCCGTCACTAAGATACCATTCATTTATTTTATTAAGGCCGGTAGTCAAGGCATAACCGTCAGGTTCTTCACCGACGGAAAGCAAGAAAGCCTCTACCATGTCACGAAACAGTAACCAGTTATTATAGGCAGGACGGATGACACGCACCTTCTTAAAACATTCAATATAACGTTCTTTTGTCGTATCATCCAACTGTCCCCAAGTGGCCTTAGGAGCACGGATGAAACTTTCCGCAAGATAAGCGGCATCTACCAAAAGCTGCTGATGTCCTTTCCACAGCAAATAATCCGGACTCTGCGGGTCAACAGCATTTTGATAAGCCTTCAAAGCCCACTCACGTATTTGCTTGCGTTGCTTTCCTTCTGCCGTATCATCATCAGGCAGCTCCAGCCAGGGAGAAATGCCTGCCATGAGCCGACCGAATGCTTCCATATAAGCCACCCGCTTGTCTCTTCCGTCCCACGTAGGACTCAACTCCAGTTGCATATTCTTTTGCAACTCGCCTTTACTCATATTCTCCAAAACGGGTTGCGCTATTTTATAACATAAGTCAACCCACTGTGTTCTGTCGTTCACCGGTTGATTCTTTTTCTTATCAGCGGCATTTACACTCAGGAAACAAAAAGAAATAAGAGCTAATAAAACAATTCTCATTTTCATAATCATTCTTTTTAAATGGCAGTTTTTTCAATATCCGTTTTACGTTTCAAAGCTTCCAGATAATAATAATCCGCATAGTTCAACGGAACATCCACTTCGCTGTTATGAGGAATACTACCTACACTGTGCATCAGGATAAACCGTCCGTTTTCTCCCAATTTGGCAGTATAGCTCTCTGATGCAAGCGACTCCATTATTTTGTCGGCATACGCCCGGTAAGAAGCAGCGTCCGGCAGGTCATAAGTACTCATCTCATATAAGGCGGATGCTATGACAGAAGCCGAAGAAGCATCTCGCGGGGCGGCAGGAACATCGGGCGCGTCCATATCCCAATATGGAACAAGGTCCTCCGGCATATTCTTAAGATTTTTCATAAATTCGAAAGTCTTGATTGCCTGGTCAAGGTAAGTACGATTCTTTGTTTCTCTATAACATACGGTATATCCATAGATCGCCCATGCTTGTCCTCTAGACCAAACAGATTCATCGGAATAGCCTTGAGCAGTCTGACGATGACGTACGGTTCCGTCCTCAATACTGTAATCAATAACGTGATAACAGCTTCCGTCCGGGCGGAATTGCTCTTTCAATGTACGGTCTGCGTGCATCACCGCTACGTTATAGAAAGTAGAATCACCGGAAAGTTTGGTTGCTTCAAACAACAATTCAAGATTCATCATGTTGTCTATAATCACAGGACATTCCCAGCCCCGTTTCGACTGCCAGCTATTTCCTTTCACATCCCAGCTTTGAATCACTTGAGGCTTTTCACGAAAACGGGTACAAAGAGATTTTGCTGCTTGGATCATTACCTCCTTATAACCGGGTTTATCAATCAGGCGCAAGCCATTGCCAAAGCTGCAATTAATGATAAAACCAATATCGTGATGCCAAGTAAGATTTTGTGCTTCGCTAATAGCCTCGGTATATTTCTGGGCAAGCGGAAGCAAAGCAGTGTCGCCTGTCAGTTCATACAAATACCATACACTGCCGGGAAAAAAGCCGCTCCGCCAGTCAGCGTATCCGCAATAATAGACACCACCCTTATTATTGAGCGTCACCGGATTCAGAAATCTGCCGCTACTTTCAATAGTATCAATTTCCAATCCAATTTGAGCGTGTGCGTTTTCAATAGCTTTTTCAACCCATGTTTGTTTCTCGACAGCTCTTTGGGTGCAAGATGTGGCTACCACAAGAGCAGTACATCCTGCAAGAATAGAGTTTTTCAATTTCATGATATAGATTCTTTATTATAAATGAATAATTTCCTTTTCTGAATGACCGAATACATATAATTGTATAAAATAATGAGAACACAAATATAAGTATTTTTTCTATCATCTAATTAAGATATTAATGTATGGCAAAATAGCACCATTTATTTTTATCTTATCTGACTAAATTGTCCTCAATAGTTGCATCTATTTTCCAAATCATCCAAATCAACGGGGAAAATATTGATTAATACAGATATAATTTTCATCTTTGCCTGCGACATAATAATCATACAACATCATGAAGAACATTAAAATACGCTTTTTTATTTTATGCCTTTGTCTGTCAGTAACAGGATATACATCCGCATCCGCCCGAACAGAAAAAGTAAAAACGGATATAGACTGGCCTGCTTTCATGCAAAAACAAGATTTGATCTGGGAAATACTGCCCGAATACTGGTATGAATCGGCTTATATGGGCAACGGTATGTTGGGACTTATGATTTATAAGGAACCGGGACAGAACTATATCCGGTTTGAAACCGGCAACTGCTCGGTACACGACCACAAAGCGGGATCGGACTTATTTGCCATTCCCCGACTGCTCACCGGGCACTTCGCCTTACATCCTGAAGGTACAATCGTAAATGGAACGATGCATCTTGACATCTGGAATGCCGAAACAAAAGCAGAGATAACCACCACAAAAGGAATCATCCGTCTGCACGCCTATGTACACGCCAATGATATGGTAATGCTGGTTCAGACTAACGCCACCGATGGAGAGAAAAACTTCCGTTGGGAATGGATACCTGCCTCCGCCCAAAGCCCGCGATATCTTTATGCAAAAGGAGAAGGAAAATGGATAAAGGTGCCTGAAGACTACTCTCTTAACCCGGCACCGGAGGTAAAACCGGAAGTATCCGTTCAGAAATTGCGGGCAGGAGGTGAAACAGCCGTTGCATGGAAAGAAACCCGAACTAAAAAAAATGAACGCACATACTGGATTACCGTAACTCATTCGTATCCCGAAGCCACGGCCGAAAAGGATGCCGCTCAAATTTTGGATAAGGCATTAGCAACAGGAACCGGAAAATTACAGAAACAACACCGTACCTGGTGGAATCATTACTATCCGAGCAGTTTCCTTACGTTACCGGATGGTATGAAAGAGAATTTCTATTGGATACAGATGTATAAGCTTGCCAGTGCCACGCGCGGCGACCGTGCACTAATAGACAACACCGGCCCATGGCTGACCGTCACTCCATGGCCCAATGCATGGTGGAACTTGAACGTACAACTGACCTATTGGGCACTCAATGCATCCAATCATCTCGATTTGGCAGCCTCTCTGGAGAATGCTATTTACAACAATATAGAAAACCTTAAGAAAAACGTACCGGAAGCCTATCGCAAAGACGCATTGGCAATAGGACGCTCGTCAAATCTGGTATGCGAATCCGGCGAAATCGGAATCCCCGGTGTGGACAAAGCAGCGGAAGTCGGGCTTTTGCCTTGGGTATGCCATAGCTTATGGTTGATTTATCGCCACAAAATGGATGACGAGCTATTACGCAACAAACTCTTTCCTGTACTTAAACAAGCTATCAACTACTACCTGCACTTTACCTACAAAGGAAAAGACGGCAAGGTACATCTGCCCCAAACATATTCTCCGGAATATGGCAGTGCGAAAGATTGTAACTTCGACCTGGCATTATTATCTTGGGGTTGCCGGACATTACTTGAGATTACCGGCCGGCTGAACATAGACGATCCGCTTATCCCGCGTTGGAGAACGACTTTGGAGGAACTTACACCGTTCCCCACAGACCCGGCCAACGGGCTTATGATAGGACGGGATGTTCCTTATGCTTTCTCGCACCGCCACTATTCGCATCTATTGGCTGCCTATCCTCTATATCTTATCAATAAGGAAAATCCCGAAGAATACGACCTCATAGAGAAATCACTCCTCTATTGGCAAGGCAAATCCGGGGCACATCAGGGATATTCATGTACGGGAGCATCCTCTATATCATCCGCTTTGGGTAAAGGCAATGAAGCGCTTACATACCTTGACAAGTTGTTTACTAAATTCTTATCTGTCAATACACTTTATCGTGAATCGGGCCCGGTCATAGAAACACCATTATCTGCCGCCCAGTCTATCCATGATATGTTGCTTCAAAGTTGGGGAGGAAAGCTGCGCATTTTCCCTGCCGTTCCCGACAGTTGGAAAGACATTGCTTATAAAGACTTCCGTGCTGAAGGTGCTTTTCTTATCACTGCCAGCCGGAAAAACGGTAAGACTGAGTTTATCACTATCAAAAGCCTTGCAGGCGAACCTTGCATTGTAGTGACTGACATATCCTCACCTGTCTTCAAAGGAAAACGCCAATTTGAGGCCACAGCTTTATCCGAATCTATGTACAAAATAGATTTACAGAAAGGCGAAGAAGTAATCATTTACTCCAAAGGTACTCAGCCGGACTTCACCATTCGTCCTGTGAATAATAGCAGAACGAATTGTTTCGGAAAAAAGAAACAGTCCTGAATCAGTCTGCCTGTTTCTTTTCTTTCCGGTAATTCTGAGGTGTACATCCGAACTGGTTTTTGAAGCAACGGCTGAAATATACGGGCGCATTGAACCCACTACGGTCACTAACCTCTGCAATGGGAAGATCAGGGTATTGCTTCAATAAAGTGGCTGCGTGCTTCAGGCGGTAATTTAGCAAGAAGTTATTGGGTGTCATGCCGGTTAATGCTTTGAACTTAGTATAAAGCAATGACCGACCGACACCTACTTCTTTACAAAGAGCCGGAATATCAAATTCCGTATCGTCAATATGTTGCTCAATCACCTGTGAAGCCCGTTTCAACAGATCTTTGTCCAAAGGATTTATGCTGGCCAAATCAATCTCGGACATCGGTTTCTTATCAAATTGATGTTGCATCAGCAAGCGGCTGCGTATCAGATTATTGGCACGTGCCAGTAACAACTGTGCATGAAAAGGTTTCGTGATATAATCATCGGCACCACGGCTGAGTCCCTCAATGTTCTGCTCGGTAGAGTTGAGTGCAGTCAACAGAATTACAGGTATATGACATAAATCTATATTATTCTTAATTTGCAGACACATTTCTGTTCCGGTCATCTCAGGCATCATGACGTCACTGATAACTAAATCAGGAGAGTTCTCATAAATCTGACTGAGTCCTTCTTTCCCGTCATGGGCACAAATGATCTTATAGAAAGGCTCGAAAAGCTCTTTCAGCACTTGGAGCAACTCATCATTGTCTTCCACAAGAAGCACCGTATGAGTCTTGTTTTCCGTATCTTTAGTCTCAATAAGTTCTATGGGCGAATTCCCCTCATCTACAAATACAGGCATTGAATCGGGGATAATATCACTTTCAGAATCCTGAGTATAAAATTGTACATTCTTATCGTTCAGGAATACATCTTTCCGGCGGGGCAGCCGCACTGTAAATGTACTACCTTCACCAACAACACTTTTCACTGTTATCTCTCCATGATGTTTTTCCACAATTGTTCTGGTCAATGCCAATCCGATACCGGTTCCGCTAAACAGGCTTCCTTTCTTTTCTTGATTGTCAGCCTGAAAGAATCGTGCAAATATTTTATCTTTATCTTGTTCAGAAATACCGATACCGGTATCCGTTATATTAATTTTTATATCACTATTCGTTATCTCTCCCGACAGAATAATATTCCCTTTGTCGGAGGTATACTTAAAGGCATTGGACAAAAGATTGAAGAATACTTTCTCCATTAATTGCGGTTCAAACCAACATAAGACAGACAATTCCGGTAATTTGAATTCATAATTTATATTCCTTTGCTGTGCATAATCGACAAAAGAAAGATAGATTTCCTTCAAAAATACAATTATATCCTGTTGCTTTATTTGTATCGTTCCATAATTCTGTTCCAATTTCCTGAATTCAAGCAACTCAGAGATCAACTTATTCATTTGTTGCGCATTTTTCCTAATCTTCGTTATCTGATTGTATATAGAAGGATTCAATGAATATTTTTGTAATAGGATATCAATATGACTGATAATCAGAGTTAGAGGTGTTCGGAACTCATGGCTCACATTTGTAAAGAAAACTAGTTTTTCCTGGTTAAGCTGCTTTATCTGTTGTTTCTCAAAACGTTCCTTTTCCAAAGAAAGAGCCAATGTGCGTTTTGCTATTTTACTATATACATAATAGAAAACGCACGCAATGAAAGCTGTCACATAGATTATCCATGCCCACCACGTATCATACCACGGAGAGGCAATGACAAGCTGCATCGTTATTTCCTCCAAACTTTGCCCGCTCTTTTCATTTATCGAAGCCACATGCAACGTATATTTTCCCGGATCCAGATTAGTGTAATACAATTCCGTCTGTTTAGTCTTAATCCAATTCTTGTCCAAACCTTCAAGCTTATATTGAAACCACTTTTCCGATAATTGTTGTCCGTAATCGGACAAAGCAAAATGAATAATCAGATTATTCTGATCATAATTAAGTTTAAGTTCACGAGTGTACGGGAGCGACTGAGACAATATCCCTGTATCATCTCCCGGAATAATCGTCTTATTATCGACCCAAAGTTCTGAAAAGTAAAAGTTAGAATTCTCATTAGCAGTACCGGTTTTGTTAAACTCATTTTCTGAGAATACGGTTACTCCTTTTGTATCTCCAATGTAAATACTTCCCTCTCCGGATACCAAAATTCCACATCCGTTGATAATATGAGTCGAGGGAAAGTTTCTCATCAAATCAATCGTTGTGAAAGTGCCCTCGGAAGGAACAAAGCAGGTGACTCCCTTATCACCTGTTATCAGAATCTTTCCATCCTGGGTCCGGCAAAGATTATAGCAGAAATCACCCGGCAACTGATTGTTTCGGGAAGTATAATGAGCCATGTTACGCGTCTGCCTATCATAAAAAAAGAGCCCCATTCCTAACGTACCGATATAGACACCATCGGAGGTGGCAAGCACACGGGTAGGAGTTGCTTTACTATCTCCTTCTGCCAATGGAACATAGACTATAGACTCGGGATGTTCTACATGAGTACACAAAACATTTTTCCAACCCACCATATACAAATTACCTTCCGCATCAATATCGAAATGCTCATAAAATGCAAAAGGAATGTTGATCCTATGGAATTTCTGTGTCTGAGTATCCAACCGAAAAAAGCCATTATGGGCAGATATATATATTTGATCTTTCCATATCTTCACATGATAAACAATTTCATCAGGCATATCGGAAGAGTGACTCTCTTCTTTCCAATAATTATAAAAACGACCTGTATTCAAGTCATAACGTGACAAACCACCCAAATAGGTTCCTATATACAGACAATTCTTCTTTTCATCATAACAAATACTTTTCACATTATTATGAGAAATAGAGTTTTTTCCACCGGCTGTAAACTGCTGAAGAGTATTCCATTTCTTATCTACACAAGTGATACCCCCCCCATCTGTACTAAGCCATAAATGCTCATTCTTATCAATAACAATTTCTCCGATATAAGAATAATATGAGTTTATCTTTCTCCCATAGTCATAATGTACAAAAGTATCATGTTGAGGGCTGAAATAATTAACTCCTCCATAGTAACTACCTACCCAGATAGTTCCGGCAACATCTTTATACAATGCAAAGATAGAGGGATGATTCAGCCCGCCCACATATTGGGGAATTTGAATGAGAGAATACTGTTTGTTACCAATACTGTAGCGATGAAGTCCGTCAAAAGTACCGAACCATATATTTCCCTCGTTATCTTCTACAAAATCACGAATCTGTTCGCTACTGATACCTTCCGAAGTTCCCGGCAAATAAGGAACTTTCGACAATTGTTGTTTGTCGTTCATTCGATATAATCCATGCATGCGGGTACCAATCCATAGCTCTTTTTGAGAACTTTCAAATATGCGATAAATCTCCACCCCTTCCAATAGTTGCTTTTGCTGATATGTACGGCGATCAATCAGATAAACTCCGTTATATGTCCCGATACCAATCTGATCGTCCATCATGGTCAGGCAACAAATACGTGAAGTGATATTCGTTTTTAATACAAAAGTTGGTTCTTTATCTGCTTTCAAACAAAATAAAGAATCATGTTTCATATACCACACTTGTCCTTCGGACGAAGTAAGCGCGGTGATAATACTTTCATTCGTGAGTCGGGAGAATTTCTCTGTTTGTATGTCATATTTGATTAAATTCTTATCAATTAAGAAATATAGATTATCCAAGCTGTCACCAACGATAAACGAAACTTCATTGCCCAACCAGACCGGTGGTTCTTCACCTACAGATTTTATCCAGCCTTTGAATATTCTTACACGGTTTCCATCATATTGGCTTATTCCTTCCTTTGTTCCAAACCACATTCTGCCCAACCTATCCTGATAAATAGCCATTACAGAGGGCTGTGTTAAACCTTCCGACAAACCAATATGTTTGAAATATTCAGCATATAATGGCAAAACAAAGAAAAAAGAAATAAACAACAGTAATAAATGACGTAACTTCATATTATTTTTTATTTGGTGTTGTTCTGTTAATCACAAATTAATCGCTTAAATATACTAACAATTTGCAATATTCGAAAAAATACTGGACATAAACAACATTTTTATAGGCGAATCAATCTATAATCCTGCCTTTACGATTCTAACAAAGGTTTTCTTCACTTATGTCAGATATAATAAAAAAGGTTGCAAATTTTATAGAAATTCACAACCTTTACTCTCAATTTTATAAGTATCAGAAATATTCTACTTTTAGCACATAAACAGGAAAAGAGTCTTTAGCAGAACGATGTATATTACTTATTTTTAACCCGTCATCATCCAATTCCCAGTCTACCTTCTTATGATTCTCCAATAATGTAACTTTCCTGATTTTATCCTTTTCCGAAGAAAAGGAACGCAATGTATAAGAAGCTTTAGTAACATGACGTACGATAATATATACACTTTTACCTCTCATGGTGAAGCGGACATCAGGTACAATATCTTTAGGAGTTCCATCATATACTGCATCGTGAAAAGGTTTCTGTTCAGTATCTTCTACTCTATTTACCGTAAAATCTTCTCCAAAGATACGCCAGGGAGTTGTTCCATAAATAGCCTCACCATTACTCTTCAGCCACTTATGAAAAGTTTTCAATATTATATCCGTTTGCTCCGGAAAACATCCTGCTTGGTCTGGTCCCACATTCAACAATAAATTTCCACCTTTACTGACAATGTCTACAAAATTTCTGATTAATATATCCGGCTTTTTATAAACAGTATCATAACGATTGTACCCCCAGTTCTTACCCATCGTCAGGCAAGCCTCCCAAGGTTTGTTATTTATGCTGTTAGAAAGTTTCTGTTCGATAATTGAATAGTCTCCTAATCCGTTCCCAATGCGACTATTGATTAAACACCCCGGTTGCAACGAATGAATTAATTCACGTAATTCCTTACTCTGTTGCCTGGTAACCAGTTCAGGCGTATCGAACCAGATAACTGCTATTTCACCGTAATTCGTAAGTAATTCTTTTAATTGTGGTTTTACTTTGCGTTCAATATAAGCCGGTAACTGCTTACTATCTTCATCCGGATAATCCCAAGTATTGCTGCGGCCTGCTTTTACAGGCCAGTTAGTAGGAACATCCGGATCTTCCCAATCACGTCCTAATGAATAATAAAGTCCCAGCTTGATTCCCTCTTTTTTGCAAACTTCCGCCAGTTCTTTTAAAGGATCTTTGGCAAAAGGAGTACACTTCACTATGTTATAATCACTGCAAGCTGAATTATACATGGCAAATCCGTCATGATGTTTAGTCGTATATACCAAATATTTCATTCCTGCGTGCTTGGCAGCCCGTACCCATTTCTTCGCATCAAATTTTACCGGATTAAAATCTTTGGCTATTGTTGCATATTCTTTTAACGGAATACGCTCATAAAGCATAAAGTGTTCGCCACCTTCGGTTGGATGGCCTTTCCATTCACCGGCTGTCTGAGAATATAATCCCCAATGTATAAACAAACCGAATTTTGCATCTTTGAACCAATGCAAATTGTCTTCGGTAGTAGCCATAGAATAATTGGATATAACTGTCAAAAGAACAATTACTATAAAAATTCTTTTCATACAAAACTTATTTTATACAACCATTAATGCCAACGTAAAGAACTTAATCCCAATTTCAAAGAAACATCCGGATTACGTTTATAATAATCTAATACCTCTTTAAGTTCCTTATCTATTTCGTACAATTCATCGATCACATATAAAGTTCCCGAAGGATTGTAAGCTTTATTGTAATCCGAACGTTTCTTATCGGGTTCATATTCTGTACCTACAAATTCAAGGTGAGTATATTTCTTGGAATCCAACAGAAAAGGTTTCCAGAAAACCACACTATTCCGGATAGAAGCTCCCCAATGTACATCCTTCTTATAGAAAGCTTCAGCAGCTTCATAACCTTCATACATCGCCTTCAAATGACAAAGACGAGCGAAGAACAATAAATCATAAGCATGATAAGCAAAAGCATCACGACCGAGTAAATCCGTAGTCGTTCCGTTAGGAAACAGGTTACCCTTCACCCAATCGTCATATGAGGAACGGAATTTATCGACTATAGCCTCATCTTCCAATACCGTGCCGAACAGATAAAATTGATATAACAGACAAGTACCCCAGTTATTGACCCTCAAGTCATTATCTTTAATAAATACCTCCGCCCTCTTACGTAGCCAGGTATCAATCAATTCCCGGTCAGACTGTCCGATTACTTTACGAATCAATGAATAACCTTCGACAGCAATATTATATGATTCTTCATGAATATTTCTTTTCGACAAGGCAACATTGATTTCAGACCATGCTTTCAGATATTCAACCGCTTTATTCAGATACGTCCTATCCTGTGTAAAAGCATACGCGAGACATAATTGATGAATAGCTTTCATTTCATTACTAATGTCTATCTTATCCGGATTTTCATCAATAGATTTAACCGGAGTCGTTTTCCGGTTACTCTCTACAATATTTTTAGCGGGAGTTTCTATCTGTTTGATATACCAATTCATCGGAAAAGCGGTATTATCAGCCTTCTCCAATGCTGTTTTCACTTTATCATAGTTTTCACGTGTGAGCACGACATTCGGAAACATTTTATCCACGTCCGAGGTTTGAGCCTTTACACAAGACATCCCCCATAATAACATACATATTAGAAAACATTTTCCTTTCATCCTTTTCCTCTCCTTCCGTTCTTATAAAATTTCAATATCATCTATGTAACATTTATACTTATTTCCCTCGGCCAAAGTGACTCCCGAACTATACGTCGGCAGAATGACTATACCTGCTATACCATTCTTCAACTGTGTAGCGGCAGCACTGTATTCTCTTTTACTAAAAGCAAACGTATATGTTTTCCATGCTCCTTCTTCTTTGAAATCAACCAACGAATTGGTTAACAAAACTCCTTCTTCCTGCTCGTAATCATTCACCGAATTAAACCTTCCTATCAGTTTAACTCCTAATTGTTGAGATACTGCTTTGGAAGTACCCTTCCACGTTTCTTTTCCTATCACATTGGCAGGTTGATAAATTCGGAAACGGATTCCTCTTAGTTCATCAATATCTACTGTTTCGGAAAAACGGAATTTCAAACCGTAATTCCGGGCTTCCATCGAAATATATTCCAGCACTTTGGAGGAAGTGTTTTCTTCACTCTGAACCGGATTATCTATCACTATATGGGAATATGCCCAACGCGGATAATAATCGTCTATCTTACTACTGCCTGAATTGCCATAACGAAAGAAATAGGGGGTTGTATCATACGTTTCAAAGTCGGCGAATAAAGTTCCTTTATCGGGAAGAGGATCTTCTTTATCATCTTTCCCTTCGTTAGAATCAACCGCAGGATCATCGCTTGAACAGGATATAAAAAGTCCCCATAATATAATGAAAAATACATTGTAGCTATATTTCATAATTTACCTTAGATTTTAGTTAATGCCGGAAATTCATGTTTTAAATATAATGAGGGTGCCTTTCCTCGAATGAACTGACACCCTCATCGGTATATACTCGTTATCTCATTCCAAATTTACCACCCTGTGTTCTGTACCAGTTTATGGTTTTTGAAAAGTTCGGTATTCGAAATCGGATAGAAATACATTTTATCCTGAATATTGTAAGTGGCATGCAAAGCTTTCGTATATTGAATAGTACCGTCAGTTTGCTTAACTACTTTCACTTTATAAATATTCTGCATATCATCTAATTCTTTCCAGCGACGAAGATCCCAGAAACGTTGTCCCTCGAATGCAAATTCTACACGGCGTTCGTTTTTCAATCGTTTCAAAAAGGCATCTTTACTCATGTCGGCAGGATACGCCGGCATTTTCACATCTCCACGATTACGTACTTGGTTAACTGCATCGCGTGCACTCAGGCTATAAGAACCTGTGTAGTCAGGATCACCATAAGCATTTACCATTGCTTCTGCATAGTTCAACAGAATTTCTGCATAACGGAACAAGATCCAGTTATGCTGCTGGCTGGTAGTAGTTTCACCCGGTTCAAAAGTGACACTGTTATTCACATATTTTCTCAAGTAATATCCGGTAGTCGTGGCATTTTTTATAGGCTGACCGTTCTTACCTCCTTCAAACACTTCTACCGGGGTCGTTTTAGGCCATGCCATACCATTATATACTACGGTCATTCCCAGACGCGGGTCACGATTCGCATACGGGTCTTTAGCCATTTCTGCATTACTCCAGTCAAAAGCTGTACCATCTGTCATTTCATAAGCACTTACCAAGTTTTCTGTCGGACAAGTGGTAGTAGAGCCTTTAGTAACTCCCATCGGAAAGTTTGCAGACTCAAAACTTGTACTTGCTCCCGTGGGACGGCACATGATGACTTCTTTACTTTGGTTATTGGTAGCACCGTACAAATTAGAATATTTCGGGTCCAGACTATATCCTAAAGTACCGGCCTGACTGATAAGATCGTATGCTGCCTGAGCGGCATTTTTCCATTTCTGCGTATCATCGGCAGAATACAAAGGGCTGGCAAGATACAGAGATGCACGAGACTTCAATGCAAGAGCCATACCTTTAGTAGCACGTTGCAAGTTACCTTCTCCACCAGGCATATTGTTATAATTAACAGGCAATTTGTCATTAGCCAGATCAGTACATTCACTGATGATGAAGTTCAGGATAGTAACTGCATCCGAAGGTTCTGCTTCGTTGGCTTCTTCCTGTGTCAGTGTCTTCGTTATCAGAGGTATATTCTGATAACGTTTCACCAACTCAAAGTAATAGAATGCACGCAGAAAGCGAACTTCATGCTCATAATTCAGGTAACTTTTATAATCATCAGCAAAACCGTCGGAATATTTCCATTCATCGAACGTCAGTCCGACACAGTTCTCAAGATAGAAGTTAGCATCATGAATAGCGTTGTAGTAAGTACCGAATACGTCATTGACCGTATAATTGGCTGACCACGTACCATTGACAAAACGTTGGATAGCAGATGATTCGTAAACATGGATAGCATCATCCGTAGCTGCGTCTTGCATAGCTCCCGATGTATTACAGAAGTCATGCGGCAAATAACTATATACCTGTGTAGCCAGTTGTTTCACACGGTCCATGTTATCCAGAATTTGTTGCTTTGAATAATAATCTGTTTCGCTGCAATCCATAAAATCACAAGCTGTGTACAGAGGAGCGGATGTAACCGCAAGCAACAAGGCAATATGTTTGATTTTAAAATACTTCATGTTCATTTTACTTTTTAGAATGATAAGTTAACACCAAAAGTATACTGAGTCATGGTCGGATGATTTGTTCCGATATTTTCAGGATCTAATACTTTAATCTTATCTACACAGAAAAGGTCGTGACCGCGCGCAAAGACTTTGGCACCTTTGATGAATTTACTCTTCTTCATCATTTCCTGTGAGAAATTATAATAAAGTTCCAATGTACGCAATTTCATATAAGACGCATCAGCCACCCACAAGGAGTTAGTCGTATAGTTATTGGCGGAACCTTCTGAAGTCAGACGCGGATATTTAGCATTCGGAGTATCCGGAGTCCAACGATTGTTATAATATTCGGTAGAAATAGTACTGTTACTAATCAAAGGCCAATACACACTTGAAGTGTTCAAAAGACGGCTCTGATTTCCCGTTCCTTGGAACAAAGCATAGATACCGAAACCTTTATATTCCAGATTCAAGTCGAATGAGTAATAGATTTCCGGCATAGCACTGTATCCTAAAGCTACCTGGTCATAAGCGTCAACAACTCCGTCATTGTTCTGGTCTTTATACTTCAAATCACCCGGACGAACATCTGAAAGGTTTTGTTTAACACCGCGGTTGTCAATCTCTTCCTGACTCTGGTAAATACCTTCCACTTCATAACCGAAGAACTGCCCCAAACGCTTGCCTGTACGTTTCAAGTAGTCATGAGGGCGATATTCTTCGTTCTGGTTAATAATCTTGTTACGGTTGAAAGTCAGCATACCGCCAATTTGATAATTAAAATCACCGATTTTATCCGCCCAGCGTACGCTTGTTTCTACTCCATAACTATTCACAACTCCATTATTGATATTGGGAGCTGTCAAACCAAATATAGAAGACACGGCATTATCTCCGCTTACTAAAATATCCGTGCGGTGATCGTAAAAACCGTCAATAGTAACAGATAACTTGTTGAAAGCTATGAAATCGAATCCTACATTCAATTTGTGAGACTTCTCATAGGTCATGTCAGTGATACCCAGTTGAGTAATTTTCATACCACTGATGCTTGCCGGATTTTTTCCGAAATAATAACTTCCCCCTGTACCATACACATCAAGATAAAGGTCAGTACCATAATCAGCACGTCCGGAAATACCGTAGGAAGCACGAAGTTTCAACAGGTTTAACCAGTCGCTTTTCAAGGCAGCTTCTTCCGACATAATCCATGCGGCACCTACCGATGGAAAGATTCCCCATCTATGTCCCGGTTCCAGAATGCTGGCGGCAGAACCGGATAAAGATGCGTCCAGTACATAACGATGGTCATATACATAATGGGCCTGTGCCACTACATCCATAAATGCCTTCGAGTTGTTCTGACCTTTGGCATTTGTTTTATCCATATTGTATTGCAGAGTTGCAACCAGACTATGCTTATTCCAGTCCTTAGCATAGTTGGCATAGGCCCCAAAATTGAAATGATTGACCGAAGATCCTACACTTTTACTGAATGAAAGAGTACCTTCATTACGTAAAGTATTATAAGTAGTTTCTCCGGTTTCCCAATTCATCGTTGCTTGTTCATATCCGAAGTTCATGGTATTGTTGTCCCAATAAGAAGCACTGTTGTCCAAACCTACCTGAAAGCCTACTGATAATCCTTTCACAAGAGCACTCAAATCTTGATTCAATTTCATATCAGCATACATATTACGGGTTTGAGAGCGAGCATAGCCTCTACCGGAAATACTTGCAATCGGATTGTTGGAATATACAGTTGTACCACCCCATACATTGCGAGACGTTTTTACAGGAAATGCTCCAGAAGGAACTTGATACAATGCACTGAAAATGTTCGATGTCGTTTCTCCCGGACGGTTATGTTCGGAGAAATTTCCAAACAGGTTCAGCTGTACGGTAGTTGTAGGACTGACAGTAATATCCAAATTGGTACGAATATTCAGTTTTGAGTATTTGAACTGAGTGGAGTAACCGTCATTATCACTTGTCGGTTCCAATATACCATTATCATTCAAATAATTCAACTGAGTGAAATAACGTACAAATTCTCCACCACCTCTTGCCGAGAAGGTTACATTGTTTCCATAACTATGATCTCGTAATGCTTCGTCCCACCAATCTACATTCGGATATACATCCGGATTACTTTGAGTTCTGAAAGCTTCCAGTTCTTTAGCCGAATAACGTGCCGACAATCCATCGTTGGTCAATCCTTCATTCAAAGCTTTGGCATAAGTATATCCATCAACAAATTCCGGCAGACGTTGTGGGGTAGCCATATTGAATTGATAAGAGAAATTAATCTCCGGCTTACCCATCCTTCCACGTTTCGTTTTCACCAAGATAACACCATTGGCACCTTTCATTCCGTAAAGAGCCGTAGAAGCTGCATCTTTTAAAACAGTGACAGACTCTATTTCATCAGCACTTATTTGATCCAGTGAACGTTCAAAACCGTCTACCAACACTAATGGAGTAGTAGAACTGCTGGTTCCATATCCGCGTACTCTCAATGTTGCAGCGTCATCCCAGGCATTACCGGAATTTTGCAACACTTGCAATCCGGGAATCAAGCCATAAAGCATATTAGAGTTATTGATGCTTTTCTTATGCGAAAGTTCCTCCTCACTTGCTACTGCAGTTGCCGTAGTCGATTCTTTCAGATTGAAAGAAATGCCGCGTCCATACTCTATAGCCACTTTACTTTTGCGTGCAAACAAGCTGTCCTGTTCCTGAGCTACAATAGCTACCGGAGAACACAACATACACGCTACTAATAACTTGATACTTTTTCTCATGAGTATATTGTTATTTCTATTTTCTGTTAATATCATTAATTAATTATTCCCAACCCGGATTCTGAACAAGGCCATATCCTTTATTGATTTCTACTGAAGGAAAGGCGCTCAAGCACCATCTAGGTTCGAAACCGCTAGTCCACCATACACGCGGATATTTGGTCAATTCATATGGAACAAATTTATATTCGCCTGTATCTTTATGTTTATATACATGCAAACCATGTAACTGCTTCTCAAAAACATTATAAAGCTTCCAACGAATCAAATCAAAGAAACGAACTTCTTCGTAACCGAACTCACAAGCACGTTCACGCAATAAAGCTTCACGAAATTCTTTTTGCCCCAATCCTTTTTTAAGTCCAGGCAAGTTTACACGAGCACGTACTTTATCAACAGCATCGTATGCTTGCGCATTGGGAGAACCATTATACTCATTCAACGCTTCTGCATAACTAAGATAAATTTCTGCTAAGCGCAGGAACGGCCATTGTATAGGACGGTTTTTCCATTCCGTATTCCGATCCAAACCCCATTTACGGCATGCCAGTCCCGTACCCAAACTCAATACATGCGTGCTTCCACCTTGTGCCCAGTCTGCTCCCTGTGGATAATTTACAGGATCACTAGCCAATGCTTCTGTCAATGCAGCTGTTCTACCATTGTATTTGTCTCCATCCAAAATAAATGTTTCATATAAACGAGGATCACGATTCAAAAATGGATTCTTAGCTTGTTCAGGATTATCCCAACTAAAATCAGTACCATCGCTCATCTGGAACATATCAAAGTATTCTTTAGTAGGACAATAACCTCCCCAACGAATAGAATTGCTTAATATCGAATTAGCGTTGGCATTTAATATATTTCTTCTAACAGAAATTAAAGTTTCTGTTGTCCCACGATCATAATATGCACTAGTATATGCCCCACGAACATCAGATGTACCATTATCACCAACTTCTACTAACTTATAATAACCATTTTGATTCAATGCAGTGAAAAACTCTTCACAAGCATTAATAGCATCTTTCCAACGTTCTTTATTATATCCACCAAACCAAGTCATCAAACTAGATGAAGCTTCTCCATCACAGTAGGGAGCATTATCATTGAATAATGGACTGGCTACAAACAGTAAAACACGTGCCTTAAGGGCCATAGCTCCAGCTTTTGTCATGCGACCATCCCAGTTTGCCAAATCATTATCTGATATTCTCCATGGAAAATCAGGACAGTTAATAGCATCGTTAAGCAAACCTATGATAAAATCTACCGTAGCTTGTAAAGTGGCCCTCCCTGGTAGATTCACATCTTCAGGGTCAATAGCGTGATCTACAATAGGCAAAGCACCAAAGTGACGCAACATATGAGAATAATAAATAGCAACTATCATTTTAGCTTCCGCTTTCAGGCGAGATTTTTCAGTTGCATCCATATCAGGTACACGGTCAACATTTTCATAAAGAAGCCAAGCGTGACGGATACCTGTCCACATATGCGAATCAGCATCGTTAAAACGACATTTAGTTCTCTGTCCCGTAGGATATGAACTTTTTCTATCTTCTATAGAAGCATTATAATTACCCGGATAATAAACTTTAGCTAATCCAGAATAACCTACGTTATCATAGTTCAAATCTGTCAAACCTTCAAGAGTCCCCAACCACATTTGCGTCCAATAACCTGAAGTTTCCATTCCATAAGGAAGATATTGATAACTCTTCCACAAGATACGACGGGCGTATTCTGAAGTGGAAAAAATAGTATCAATCGTTACATCTGAACTAGGTGGCTTTTGCAAGAACTTGTCTCCGAAAGCCAAGTCTTCGCAGGAAACCCCGACAAACAAAGTACCCATCAAAAGGGTTGTATATAATAATTTTCTTAATGACCTCATGATTCTACATTATTAAATTAGAAACCAACTTTTAATCCTACATTTACGACTTTGATAAGCGGATAGGCTGTTCCATCCGGATTAGCTTCCGGATCACTTACTTTCAATTTGTCGAAAGTCAGCAGATTGTAACCTGAAACAAAGAGCCGAAGTGAACCAATGTGCGCCTTCTTCATTAATGAAGAAGGAAATGAATAACCAAGCTCTATATTTTTCAAACGTACGTAAGATGCATCTCTTAACCACAAATCAGAATCCTGATAATTGTGTGATTTACTCTTAAAGGAAAGCGCAGGTGCTTTAGCAGAATTTCCTTTCTCTGGTGTCCAGGCATCTTCAATCATGTATTTCATGACAGCTGAATTATTACTTTCACCAAACGGTACCCGATACATAGAACTCAAAAGACGAGAAGTTTTGAATGCGGCAGACCAAGTCATACTAAAATCAAATCCTTTCCAAGAGACGCCTAAATTCATACCAGCTGTATAAAGAGGATATTTCGGATAACCGATATCTCTTACATCTTTTTCATCAATTTTTCCATCTTTATTCAAATCTTTGTATTTTACATCACCAGCTAAAGGTACATAACCAGAACCTTGGTCAGGAATCCCTCCTTCAATATTTCCTTTCAGATTCTCATAATTGGCAGCTTCTTCTTCTGTAAAATATCCATCAAAAACATAGCCAAATTGCTGACCAACAGGTTTTCCTTCAGTTTGCATCCATTCATAGGGGTATGTAATCTCATCGATAAATACAACCTTATTCTTGGCGTAGGAAAGATTAGCTCCGATGTTATAACGCACCTCATTGATACGATCTTCCCACTTTAGATTGATTTCATAACCCTTATTATCAACTTTACCAATATTTGCAATAGGCAAGCTAACTGCCAAGTAATCGGGAGTTACAGTTCGTGCCTTTAATATATTTTTACGATGTTCAACAAAATAGTCAAAGTTTAAACTCAATCGATCTTTGAGAAACTTCATATCAACACCATAGTTTTGCTTAGCCGCTGTTTCCCATGTGACATTAGGATTCCCCTTCTTAGATTCTACCGCTCCGGCAATATTAGTTGAAGTATTTATACCAAAATTATAACTTCCTGAGCTAATCAAATATTTATCAGGTAAATATAGAAAACGGGAATAATCACTAACACGATCATTTCCTACAATACCATAAGAACCACGAATTTTAAAGTAATTAATTACCTTCTTTATTGGCTGAAAGAAATTCTCTTCTGAAATAATCCATCCCAATGATCCAGCAGGGAAAAGACCAAATCGTTGTCCCTCTGCAAAGTTTTCAGAACCATTATAACCTAAACTTAAATCTAGCAAATATTTAGTTTTATAATCATAAGTTGCACGTCCTACCAAACCAACATAACTTCTTGGAATACCAATAAATTCTGATGGACTACTACCTTCATAAGGATAATAAGTCATAGATTGATTATACATAGCTAGTGCAGACACGTGATGATTTCCAAAATCACGCTTATAGTTTACAGCAGCCTCTAAATACCAGTTTCTTGTTTGACCTGTACTTTCAGAATATCCCAGCTTTTGGTAATCCTGACTCTTTTTATATATCAGCTCATTATTTGTATTATAAATCGCTTCATACTTATTGGCACGCCCTTCCCGACGCTTTGTGATAGTTACACCACTGTTGTATGCTCCTTTCACATGTACCTTTAACCCTTTAGTTAAAAAATCCAATTTTTGATCTAATTGAAAATCAAAGTTTAATGTGTTTTGAGTACGGTTATTATATCCTTTCCCATAATAAGTATTTAATGCATCATAATAATTACCAATAGAAAAAAGATCAGTATCCGATACTACCCATTTACCATCTACAATACCTGCACCAGCAAAAGGAACAGCGGTATAAATATCCCGAAATAAGTATTTTAACTGCGTGTAAGTACCATTATTGTAATTTGGTTCTTGTTTATCATTAAGATAACCTCCTAAATTAATCTGCATAGAGGTTGTCGAGGTTACATTAATATCCATATTAATACGGTAGTTATAACGATTATACTTAAATCCTTTATCATTACCGTTTTCTTCAAATGTTTTAAAGAGTCCATCTTGAGTAAACACTCCTAATGAAGCAAAATACTTAACTCTTTCCGAACCTCCTGATATATTAAAATTATGTTGTGTTTGTAAAGCTGATTTCTTAATCAACATATCTGTCCAATCAGTATTTGGATACACAAGAGGATCACTATTGGTACGGAATTTCTCAATTATATCAGAAGAAAAAGCTAGTTGATCCTCTGAGACACCATCATGTAGTTGAGCATTATTATAAGCATTTGCATAACCATAGCTATCTGCAAATTCCGGTACTCTTGAAGGCATTTGCCAAGCATAAGTAGTTGAAAAATTTACTTTTGCTTTTCCCGATGTACCACGTTTGGTTGTAACCAGAATAACACCATTTGCACCTCGTACACCAAATACGGCAGTAGCAGAAGCATCTTTCAATACTGTTATACTTTCGACTTCATTCGGATCTAATTGAAAGAAGGAACGTTCTACACCGTCCACCAACATCAAAGGCTGAGATAAGTCAGTACTTAAAGAACCGACACCACGCACATACAAAGTTGCATCATCGGCACCAGGCTGTCCACTAGATTGCACACTGGCCAAACCTGTGACCTTACCGGTCAAAGCATTAGCCATACTTGCAACTGGAGATTTTAATAGTTCTTCATTATTAATAGAAGAAAGAGCACCAGTCACAGTTACTTTCTTTTGAGAACCGTAAGCGATAATTTGTACCTCCTCAAGTTCCTGAACATTCTCATTCAATTTAATTTTCAGACTTCTTTCTCCTTTATAATGGATTTCTTTATTTTCATATCCAATATAAGAAACCATAATAGTAGCTCCTACCGGAACTTTCAGCTTAAAATTACCGTCTGTATCGGTAATTACTCCTGCACTCATGCCTTTTACTGTAACAGTTGCCCCAATCACAGGACCAAAATTATCAGTAACAGTACCAGTAACTTCAATTACCTTCTTTTGTTGTGCTATATCTTGGCCCGTCGAAAAGGAAATAGTTTCCATTTCCGTTGAAAAAGCCGCTTGCCCTACAGACAATGTGGCTGCCAATAGCCATATTCTACAAGGTATTTTCATAGAACTGACTCGTCTTTTCATACACTTTTAATTTTTTAGTAGTTAATAATAAATAAAGGTTAATAACAGAATACTTGTCATGTTAAATACTTAGATAGAATCTTACTATTTGATGGTAAGCGAATTGTTGAATGTCTTTTCATACGTAATAGATTTTATTGTTGTTTAACTTTTCGCTTCAAAGGACGCGTTTTATTTTAAATTATATCTGCTAGAATTTTCCTTTATAACTGCACAAATTGTATACGGACGATTTATATTATACCCGGACAATTTATATAAACCGAACAACATCCGATATAACTACCTGATTATAAACACAATTACTAGTAAAAGCACATTTTTCCTCCAACTATAATTTAAGTGTTAAACGTAACCGGATAGACTAAGAAAAAATAAAAGGAACACCTTATTAAAGTTGTGCCCCTAGCTACAAATACTGTAATGTGATGAAGTATTTTCCTATGGTTGAAGCATGAAAAGTCGAGAAGTCATTCGCTCTTTTCCTTCCAATTCAATTCGGTCTTTGTATATTCTAACAATGCCGAATGAATTTTTATCCGGAGTTTCAATCATACCTTCTACAGTATTACATGGAATATGATCGAAGTATCCAAAAGCTCCCGAATGATGATGGCCGGAAAATATAGCTTTTACGCAATTATAGCGATTAATAACATCTAATATTTCCATATTATTTAATGCAGTAAATTGACTTCTGGGATATAACGGGTGATGACAGAAAATCAATACGTTTCTATTTTTCTTTTCACTTTTCTTCAAAAGGTTGTCCAGCCACTGCAATTGCCGGCTGCTTACGCCTCCATTCCACCTAGCGCCTTGAATTTCTTTATTTACTTTAATCTGATTCTGTATTCTCAAAAGTTCCTGCTCTTTTGCTGTTCCGACAACATTTGAATAAGCTGCTATTTCGTTTGTATTCAGAAATACAAACACCCAGTTCTTTTTCATAAATGAATAGTATTCTGAAGGCATTTTAAGCTTCTTATATAATACTTTATTATCTGTAATACCTTTATAATCATGATTTCCAGTAGTATGGAATATTTTTTTGTTTAAATGTTTCAGACATATTAATACTGAATCTAAATCTTTTTGATCTCTATCAATGATATCACCCAAATTAACTGTAAACTGTACCTTTTGATTATTAAAATAATCAATACTTTCATGTAATTTACCTAAAGAGTTTCGATAAAATCGAGTTTTTCCAGATTCACAGTCAGCATATTGTGTATCTGCAATCAAACCAAACACGATAAGCGGAGGACTACTTTGAGCAAAAATATTATTTAAGGAGAAGAATATACCTACTATAAATACGGCCCATGAAATATTAATATTTTTCATTACTTAATTTTATTTGATGTTCATACTTAGTTTATCTCATTCAAATGCCTATTAAGTATTTCTCTATCCATTTATTAACCCATAAGCAAAGGTAGAAAAAAAGATACTGAAATGCAAAGAAAGAATTGAATATCATTTCATATACTAAATTTAATCAAATATAGAAATCTTGAATGTGCTGATTAATTCATCAAACTCTTCTTCTTAATATCGAAGATTAATAAAAGAATTTGCTTTAAAATTTAATATCTCTTATCTTTGCTATATCATAACACAAGTATGTATATACTAAATCATTATACAATGAAAACATTCATTCAATGCATAATCTTTGCTATTCTGACATTTACCAGTCCTTTTCTCGATGCCCAAGAGAAAATAATTGTATGTCCGAATGAATTACAACAAGAATGGGCAAATGCCGAAATAGGAGTTATCATTCACTTTGATATGCCGGTATTCCACCCCGACTATAATTGGCGACAATTTGGTACCCATCCTTCACCATCTACATTTAATCCTTCTTCCCTTGATACCGATCAATGGATACACACAGCCAAAAGCCTTGGAGCCAAATATGCAGTGTTAGTAGCCAAACATTGCAGCGGTTTTTCATTATGGCCAACAACGGCTCATGAATACAGTATAAAAAATTCACCTTACAAAAATGGAAAGGGAGACATTGTAGCCGAATTTGTCGCTTCTTGCCGAAAATACGGAATTAAACCAGGAATCTATGCCAGTACTACCGCTAATGGTTTTCTACATGTCGACAACCCTGGACTTGTCAAGAAAGGAAGTCCTGTCACCCAAGAAGAATATAACAAAATAGTAGAGACACAATTGACCGAACTTTGGAGTAATTACGGAAAACTGTTTGAAATATGGTTTGATGGCGGCGTACTCTCTCAGCAAAATGGAGGAGCTGATATATTGACACTTATTCAACGTTTACAGCCCAATTCCATTGCATTTCAAGGCCCTTATGGATATCCGAATTTAATCCGCTGGGTAGGCAATGAAGAAGGTAACTCTCCTTATCCCTGTTGGGCAACAGCCGATGCAACAACTTCCGCCGATGGCGTACAGAAGATAAAAGGCTTATACGGTAATCCACACGGAAACTACTGGTGTCCCGGAGAAGCTGATTTCACACTACGCCGTAATGACTCATTCCAAGGTGGTTGGTTTTGGCGCGCTAATGAAGATCATCTGATATTTTCTACTGATGAGCTTTTACTTAAATATGAAACCAGTGTAGGACGTAATACCAATATGCTGCTTGGTTTAGTAATAGATAAGAACGGCTTGGTTCCTGATGCTGATGTAAAAAGAGCGAAAGAATTCGGTGACATTATACGAAAAACATTTTCAAAACCTATCCGAAAAATATCAGGCAAAGGATACGAACTATCTATCCGGTTAAACAAAGAGACCAATATAAGCCGTATCGTATTGTCAGAAGATATAGCATTTGGAGAAAGAGTTCTGAAATATAAACTAAAAGGTCTGTGTAATGGAAAATGGATACAACTTTCTGAAGGAAGTTGTATCGGTCATAAACGGATCGAACATTTTCCAACTCACTCCTTATCTGTTGTAAAGTTGGAAATAGAAGAAGCTAAAGATAATCCAGTCATAAAGTCTTTCGCAATATATTAACACTAAAAAGAAAAGGAGAAACTTATTGTTGTCAAGTTTCTCCTTTTCTTTTTAGATATTTCCTTTAAAGATATCCGGTAAACCAAAATAATTTCTGGTTATAGTACCTAAATATATAATCCTTTTTCTATTTATTTCTCAAATGTCAATCCTTTCAACTTATTCCATGCTCCCCGGGTAAAATCCGGTATTTCTACCGGAGCTCCGTAATTATTAACCGACATTTCTGTTAAAGGTACCAGGCATGACCATTCAGCGGCATCGTATACATCTTGATCCAGTGGTAGTCCATTCCGTAAACAATATACCAAGCGGTAATCCATGATATAATCCATTCCACCATGGGAGATTTTTCCAAGCTTTTGTGCCTCTTTTCCAGCTTCGTAATAAAACGGATGTTCATAAACAGCCATAATAGAATCCATTTGAGCAGATGCCAAAGCCGTGTGCGAATTTGGATCCAAAGCAATTTGCTCCTGAGGATATTTTTGTGCAAACCCCTTCGTTCCACTAATCAAATGGATACGACTGTAAGGACGCGGACTGGTTATATCATGTTGAATCATAATAGTTTTCCCTTTTTCTGTCTTGATAATCGAAGTATTCATATCACCTAATTTATAAGGTTGATCCGATTGGGGAGAATCTTCACCATAATGTTCTTTAGCGTAATCTGTAAGTCCGAACTGTCCGGAAGAAACCGATACAAGATAATTCATTTTATCTCCCCGGTGTATATTTAAAACTTGGCATACAGGACCTAATCCATGAGTCGGATAAGGATTTCCACTATGTTCTATATTATAAGCCATACGCCATTTCCTCCAATATTCTACTAAACCATTCTCTTCTTTTTTCGCTTTACTGACTCCGGATTGATGTGTACCTTTCGCAGAAAGCTTTTCATTGATATTCATATCCCGAAGATTGTGAATATATGCTCCTTCTACATGAACAATCTCCCCAAACAAACCCTTTTGAGCCATATTCAAAGTAGCCATTTCGAAACGGTCATAACAACAGTTTTCGAGCATCATACAATGCCTGCGAGTTTTTTCAGCCGTGTTGACTAACTCCCAACATTGTTCCAAAGTAACCGCGGCAGGTACTTCAATAGCCGTATGCTTACCATGCTCCATTGCATAAACTGCAATTGGAGTATGATTCAGCCAATCAGTACATATATAAATAAGGTCGATATCTTGACGCTCACATATTTCCTTATATCCATTCTTACTCGAATATTCCTGTGCTGCCGGAAACTTTGCATGTACCAATAATGCACGTGCTTTATCTAAATTCTCAGACTCCAAATCACACAATGCCTTAATTTCTACACCGGGAATAGACAAAAAACGATGTACGGCAGCAAGTCCTCGGGAACCAATACCGATAAACCCTACTCGCACAGTAGAAATAGGTTCACAACGCAGTTTTAATACATCTGACTGTCCTGCCGGACGTGGAGGAGTCTTTACTCTAATAACCTTCTGCCGGGCATTGCAATCAAATGAAACCAATAATAAAAAAGAAAATAAATAAGGTAACAAATGTCTCATGTTCATTCATATTTTAGTGAATAATATTTTTACTAGCTCACAAATGTAGAGAGATGTACCAAAATGAGAATTATAAGATAGTTTAAAAAGAGTATAGGTAGCCACATGCATTATTTAAGAGAGAATTATTGAACATACATATATGTGCAATAAACAAATATGCACGCAATTTTCACAAAACATTTTGATATATATATTATCTTTACGAACAACAAAAGTAAACTTGAAACTTTTACCATGAAAAATTTTATTTCAATCTTATTACTGTCAGTTTTCTCATTCCACCCGATACTTGCACAAGAAGAAGGGGCTATTCGTAACTATATACAGATAGGCAAAAGTGATGGAATATCCAATAATAACATCAGATCTGTACAAGATGATATTTACAACCGTATATGGATAGGGACAGAAATGGGATTGAATATTTATAGCAACAATTCACTGACTCAAGTAGAACATTTTTCGGATATGAATGTCTGTTCGTTATTCGATACCGGTACGGAAATGTTAATCGGAACTCATAATTTTCTTGAAGCTTATAATTATACATCGGGCACTTACACCCGAATCAAATACAACGGATATGAGATAACCTATGCCTTTTCTATCCTAAAAGTAAAAGAGCGGATTATCATTATATCTAGTGGTTTTGCCTATGCTTATCACGACAATCAAGTGGAACTTATAAAAGATACGATTCCCTGTCATTATGTAGCAGCGGATAAATTTGGAACTCTCTGGGGATATAACGAAGATACAATTTATCGTTTCGACGACCAATTCAATATAGTAAAAACATATAAATTAAATAGTCCGGATAAATCACCATTAATCGTTGGATGTATATATCCTGACTCTAAAGGATGTATCTGGTTAGGAACGGAAAAAGACGGATTATTCCGATATAACCGAGTTACAGACGAATTCTACAAAGAAGATTTAAGCCAATATGGAGTACACGAAATGGGATATATCGGAAGCATCGGAGAAGATAAATACGACCGTTTATGGATAGGTCATCGTAATGGATTGTCCGTTTACGATTATACTAACAACTATTTTAAATATTATATGCTGGAAAACAGTTTTAATATCCAACTTATCACCATTATCACTCATATTTTTCGGACGAAAAAACAAGATATGGTATTAGGTACTCATTTCACAGGTTTCTTTGTCATAAATGAATTAAACTCCAGTATCAAATTCTATAATTTAACAGAGTTCAATAATCAGACAGGAGGAATTACCAGTAATGGGATCACAATAGATAACCAGAAACATCTTTGGGCAGCAACCAACTGTATGGGAATCAGCGTCCTTGATAAAAAAGGAAAAATACTCAAACAAATCAACCAAAAAAATTCGGGAATTAACAACGACATCCTTTCCTTAGAATACGATAAAAAAGGAAATATCTGGGCCGGTTCATCCTCTGCAGGACTCTATAAGATTGATAAAACTTATAAAATCAACCGATATATACACCAAAACAACGATACCACTTCGCTGGCCGGACGAAGCGTACATGCGATATATGCTATCAATCAGGATAGCTTAATGATAGCTACCAATAAAGGACTCAGTATTTATCATTATTCCACTAACTCTTTCACCAATATACTTACTGCAAAAGTCCAAGACTACGCTTTTACCAATCTGTTGCCTTATAAAAATAGAATATATGGTGTACATTTCAATTCAGTTTTTTGTTTCGATCGTGATACAAAACAAATTAAAGAATATAACCTGCTTAAATATAATGTATTCTTAGAAGCCGGATATATTGATAAAAATGGTAAACTCTGGTTAGGAAGTTCCAAAGGAGAATTATATCTGTTCGAAAATGGTAAACTCACACTTTACCTAAAAAACAAAGAAAGGATAGAAAGAATCAGTAATATCTTAGGAGATAGTCTGGGTAACTTATGGATTACTTCATGCAACAGTTTCTATTGTATTACCCCTACCAAAGAGGTAAAACACATTAATCTTTCATGGGGACTGGGAGATAACGAGTTCAACGTACGTTCTTGCTATATGGATGAAAATAGGTTTTATTTCGGCACTTCAAACGGATTGGTAGGATTTAACCCTCTCCAAATAATCAGCCAGGAAGCACAATCCCCATCTTTATATATAGCTGATTTCAAGCTTTTCAATAAGATTGTTGAACCGGGAAAATCAAATGTACTCACTCATCATATCAATCACACGGATAAACTTATACTTGAAAACAAAGAAAACTACATATCCTTTGTCATTAATTGCATTGATTACAATATCAACCGAATTATTCCTTATAAATGTATTTACCAGCTAGAAAACTTCAATGATAATTGGTATGAACTCAATTCTGCTTCTAATGAAATTATTTTCACTCAACTGACTACCGGAAATTATAAACTACACATACGATTGCAGAACGATAATGGAATGATACTAACGGAAAGAACTATTGATATTAAAATTAAACCTCCTTTTCTTCTTAGCACACCAATGCTCACATTATATATTTTAATTTTAATTATCATTATCGGATGGATAAGACACATTGTACGTAAACGACATACTACAAAGGAGTTGATTGCCAAAGTAAAACGTGAGAACGATGAAATAACCCGGATCAACGCCATGAAATTGGACTTTTTCACTTTCATTTCCCACGAATTCAAAACTCCTTTAGCTATTATTTCAACGCTCCAAGACGAAGTTTTACCTCCTACCTTTAATTCCGATGATGATGCGGCTATTTTCAAACGTAATATCAAACGTTTGGAGTATCTTATCAACCAACTAATGGAGTTTCGTAATATGGAGTCGGAACACACTTCGATCGATTTGAAAAAATATGATATTGTACCTTTTCTTAAAGGAATATATGACGCATTCGCTCCTTTATATAAACAAAAGGAAATAGACCATCAATTTATTTGCGATACAGATACATTACCCATGCTTTTCGATACGGATAAAATGGAAATGCTAATCGGAAACCTGTTGAGCAACGTTGCCAAACATACACAGCAGGCAGGACAGTGTTACATGAAAATCACTACTACAAACTCCCATTTGACTGTAGATATATTCAATAGTGGCGAGTGCCTGACCGAAGAACAAAAAACAGCTATTTTCCAACCGTATAACCGTACAAATATTTATTCAAATAGCGGAATAGGTCTTGCTATTGTAAACAGCATTGCCAAATTACTCAACATTCGTGTTTCCGTCATTGCCATAGAAAATGAAGGAAATATCTTCCGGACAGAAATACCAATCATACAAAATGATAATATAGAAATCAGCAGCACCAACAATCATACAAATATTGTGGATAGAATCATAGACGATACTCGTTATTTCAGCCAACAAACAGGAACCATCGAACCGGAGAATGAAATCAAAAACCAATTCCAGATTTTAGTAGTCGATAATGATAACGACACTAAAACCATCCTTAAGAAGAAATTACAAAAGTATTTTCATATTCTTACTGCATCTAGCGGCAAAGAAGCACTCCTACTATTAAAATCTCAAAATGTAGATATCGTAATCAGTGATATTATCATGCCTGAAATAGATGGTTATGAACTTTGTAAAACTATCAAAGGAAACACTAACACCAAACATGTTCCAGTAATTCTCATTACTTCAGACTTATCTGCTGAAGCCAAAATAAAAGGATTCCAATCAGGGGCTGATGCATTTCTATCTAAACCTATCAGTATTCAAGAATTACTCCTCCGGCTGGATAATATTCTTAAAAATAAGAATGTACTGCGTGCTTACTACTCCAATTTCAATCAATTATCCGTAGAACCTGAAGCTGTTAATAACGCAGACGAAGCGTTCATACATGAAATCACAGAATATATTTATACTCACCTTAATGATGCAGAATTGTCTATCCAACAGTTGGCACAACATGTGAGTATAAGCCGCACACAACTCTATCTAAATATAAAACGACTGACCGGATATACCCTTTCTCAATTCATGCTTAATATAAAAATGAAAGAAGCTAAAAAACTGATCCAAAACACAGATATGACCTCTTCTGAAATATCATACAAACTAGGATACTGTAATCCTAACCATTTCAGCAGACAGTTCAAAGAATATTATGGAAGTTCTCCGAGTGAATTCAGAAAACAATCATAGGCGTAAATAAAATAATCCCCTGCCGGAATTAATAATCTATCCGACAGGGCTTAATTTATTATCCTCTTATACAATCAAAACTTTATTCCAAAGTACGCACACAACGCACATTTACCATCTTAGATGCAGTGCCATCTCCTTCAACCCAAGGACGTGAAAGATAATGCCAAGGTGTAACATCACGACTCCAATCAAATACTTCATACATATAGGCTGTTGTCTCCGAACCGATAGTAGTCGTCCAATATCCTGCTTTTCCGTCACCTCCGCCCAAATCTGGAGTAGGCACATTACCATGCCAGAATTGTCCCGCAGGAACCAAACTAAGTCCACTGTCATTTGTTATATCCGACAGATTATTCCAATATTGAGTAGACTTCAAGTGAATGGATGGTTCAGCCGGATAGGTATTTAGAAGTTCTTTCCACTCGGACATTGTAGAAATATGCCATCCATTAGGACATACCCCCTGTATTTTGGTATCTTCACTGGTAGTAGCTCGTTGCCAATCACGGAGAGCCGTTGGCCATGTATAATATTGCCCGATTACTTCTGGATCAGAAACAGCCCCATCCGTATATGTACGTGATGGAAGATCTATGGTAGTAAACTCTGTTCCGTCACTATAACAAGTAGCACGTAAATTTTCTGCTATCCAGAGACTATTACCGATCTTCACTACCGGATACGTTTCAGGTTTAGCAGCATCCCGAAGGTCTACCAATGGTTTCATCATACCTGTCAATACAAGACTATGAATGTCTGAAGCTTCCGTCATTACATCCACCGTACTAGTAATACGCCAATAAACAGTACGTGTTAGATAAGAAGCATTTAATTCCGATAAGAGTTCATCCAAGAGACTATGTGTGAAATCTACTGACTTCGATATAGACAAAGCTTTTATTTTAGATTGACTCATATCCTGATTCAGACTATATTCGATAGCATAAGTTACATTACGAACATTACAATCCCAAGTAACATTTGTCAATATATCATCAGGAGTCTGATAAGATAATACATAAGAAGTTGCATCAACCGGAAAATTAATCAATGATATAGGTTGTGCTTGAACGGCCGAAGCAAACCGGCGAATTATAAATTCCCCCTTTTCTTCGGCAACCGCACGCAACGGATCATTTGGAATAACTTCCCAATAAAGTTTCTTTTTTTGAGAAGCTACCATACCAAAATTCAGATTCAACAACATATCCAAATCCTGTTGTTGCATTGAAAAACTTGTTTTTTCTCCTGCATCAAATACCTCCACTATATCAAATTCCGCATCATACAGTTTTATCTTAAAAGAAACCCCCGTCGTGTCACATTTCCATTTGAATTCAAACAAATCTTCTGCATGTTCAGATTCAAGAAAAACCGTACTTTCATTTTCAGGAGATAAAAGTGTTACCTTCGCCGGTTCACGTATAAAGCGAGTCATTGATATTTCGCGTACCGCACTGTTTTCTATCGGATTATTCAAATTACCCGTACCCGTCACTTTCCAATAAAGAAGAGTTGATTTTCCTAAATCTACTTTCTGTTCCTGAAGCCATTCATCCAAGTATTGGTTAGTAAACGAATAAGATTGTCCGTTTCCACATTCTATCTGAAGTTCATCTTCAAAAGATTCATTTGTACTGATATGAAGTACATAATCATTCACGTGTGTCTTGCAACTCCAACTGAATGTCACTTCTCCTTCAGGATTTTCTTTATCCAATATTACTTCTCCCGTAGCTTCCGGCTGATTTAATAAAATCACATTTGTCGGAAGATTGCATCGTGTAATAGTTAATTTATGTACCCCTTCACACCAACCAGTTTCAGGATCTACTACGTTCACAGTCCAATATACATTAGTAGTCTCACCGATTCCTATATCCATAGAACTTAATATAGAATCTACCTTCATAGTAGAAAGATAAAAATCACGCTTGATTCCTGTAGAAACTTCTACCTTCTTTCCTGCAAATTCATTATCAAGTCCGATAACCAGATTAAAATAAATAAACTGTCGTTTGGACTCCCATGAAAAAAGATACATCGAATCAGGTTTTTGGTAATTTAATGTCCAAATAGCTTCATTTTCAGGAGAGGTAAGAAATACAGGCTGACGTCCTACTTCATAAAAGTCGTTCTCTTTGTCACATCCTACCAGAAAAAACAGCATCAGACAAACTACCAGACCAGCTTGCATTATATATTTTACTACATTTCTCATAGTATTTCATTTTTAATGATTATAAGCACCTATATTATTTTTATTTCCTACTGGATTACCCCATAAATCATTCGTTATCGGGAAGAATCCTCCATCATTAACTTGTGTTCCTGTACCGATACAAGGAGAACCGGTAGCCAATTTTAATCCGTTCAACACTTCTTCTTTGTCAATAAACTGATTATTCTGAACAAAATCTTCAACTAGTTTCACAAACTCTGGATTTACATCAATATTTCCTGAATTGTATTCGCCCGTACCGGGTATATCCGTATAACCATAAATACAGTTATTTTTTAATACCATTCCTTTATTATCTTCAAATTGACCGCTAGCTATTCTACAAAACTTATTGGCTTTACCTGTCGTATTATAAAAGATATTATTTGTGAAGATAAGTGAGTTTGGCAAGTTCATATAATCAGCAAAAATAATACCTGTATTATCATAGTTCTGAGTTGCTGATTTTGTCTTTATAATCGTATTATTGTAAAAATGAGCATTTACAACCCGACCGCAAACATCAATTGTGGCCGAATGAATACTACCATCTTCTTTCGGATAATCGCGCAGACCATCATTTATACTGACATTATAACGGACAATTGTTCCCGAATGACCTGCAAATCCTTTATTAAAGTATGCATCAAGCGGACAAAGCAAGAACCAACCTCCCACATTGTTATAAGAAATATTATACTCAAACAAAGTATTCACACAATTTTGATCACAATCGAAAGCTTCTCCATCCCATGTAGCCTTTAAGTCCTGTACCAGATTATACCGAAAGATTGTATTATCACTATGAATACACCAAATAGCCGCTGAAGCTTCAGCTGGAAATTCAGCTCCTTCGGGAGAGAAACCTCCTTCAAGACAATTTCGAACAATATTATGCTCCACAATAGCTCCGTCACAACCATTAATGACAATCTGGTCACCGGGAATACCTTCAAACAAATTTCCACGAATAACGAAATTAGTATTTGCTTTCCGATAAGCGCGATCACCGGTTGCAATGTATCCTTTAATTCCATCACGCTGACAATTCAAAAAATGGCAATCTTCAATCAGAATATCATTAAAAGAAGAAGGAGAACTATTGGCTATCACATTATAAAAACCAACACCTGCACCGCCACCACCAACATGATGTGTCGGAGTTCCATAAATATCTTCAATTACACATCGTTTGATGTGGATGTGATTCATTATTCCTCCCGGAATATTATCAGCAACAATATCAATGCCTACACTCTTAGGTAAAGGTTCAGTCCCTTTATTAGTAATCTTAAGATCATGTAATTCCCAATATTCTACATTTCTAATTAATACTGCATCAGTAGCTTTTCCTCCGGCACGTATCTCAGGCAAAGGCAAATTCTCATCACCGTAAGCACCCAGTACAATCGGTTTACCGTAAGCACCGCTTCCTTTCAATGTAATAGAACCTTCATATATAGTACCGCGTTTGATTAATATAGTATCCCCCGGTTGCCATGTACGTTCCAAAAAACGGTTCATACTTTCCCAAGCCTGAGAAGGAGAATGCCCAGTATTATAATATGCACCGTTTTCCGGATCAATATAATAACGATGAGGATAAGATACTTCTTTTTCAACCACTGGAATATTTGTCTCATTTTCATTGTCGTTGCAAGACGAAAACATCTGCACGAATAAAACCGATAATAATAATATGCTATTCATTCTCATTGTATTCAAAGTTTATAATGTTATTTAAGGTCATCCATTATACATCTCACAGGATAATAACGATTTTCCGTTCCTTCCACTATGCCATAAGTCTGTAAATAAACCGTTTCCGCATCATCATAGAAAGACAGTAAAGTTGCCTTGGTTTTATCATCATCCAGTGCAATATCGCCCCATGCATACTCTAAACCTTTCAAACGGGGAGTAGAAGTCCAAAAAGCCGACAACGGATAATCAGAATCAAACGGATTGCTCAGTTCAGTGCTTTTTTCATTCCAATAATATCCGGATGCAACTACACTCAATTTTGAACTGTTAGTAATTGTGCCTGTTGTCTTCCAATAAGAAGGATCTTTCATGTAATTCCCGGCTTCCCACAATCCAAGATGTTCGCGCAACTTATTATACTCGTCATAAGAAGGCAGATGCCAGCCGTCAGGACAAATTCCCTGTACCGGTTTATTCTCCAAAGTCGCTGTTTTAGCTTCATCCCAAGTCATACGTACAGCCGTTTTCCAAGGATAATATCCCCCAGCGCGAGTATTGAACAACACATCATCTGTTTCCGCCGATTTATATGGATAAGGCAGTTCTTCTCCATCAGAATAAACTTTAGCACGAAGGTTTTCCGACATTAACGTCATCAAAGAACCGTCGCTCAAAATAAACTGCTGTGCTCCATAGCGCTCACCGTCGCGTCCGTCTACAAAGCTTTCAATAGAAAGCATAGCACTAAAATATCTCCATGTATCTGATATTTCTCCATTTGTATTTTGTTCTACCTTCCAAAAGAAACGTTTGATACTTGAAAATTCAGGCCAAACCTTACGCAATACTTTCAACAGTTCCTGATTTTCTATTTTTAAAGAGTCAGTTGTCCCCATATCAAATATTACAGGATTCTGAAAATGCATATCAATATCAAAATAAACCCTATACGTCGAATTTGTACGGACTTTCCATGTAAAAGCTTGTACTTCTTCAGGTTTAAAGAAATCAATCTTTACCGTAGCCCCTTCATCGGGAAAAACAGGACACGCCCAGTCCGGAGTTACATAATCTACCTTTTCTTCACAAGCGGAAAAAAGGCAAATAATGACTATAACTACACTATTGATTATTTTTTTCATATTATATTTTACTTTTATTGTTAATAACCAGGATTTTGATCATTCTTCATTTTCTTATTCGCATTGATTTCCTTTTGAGGAATAGGCCATAAATAATCTCTATCCTTATTGAAAGAACGTTTATCAACAGTCATCGGAACATATTGCCAATCTTCGGAAACATTTCCATTAGAATAAGTTTTTAGCTTAGTTACATCTAGTCCTACTCCATCCACCATTACTTTTTCGGCTATTTTCCAACGACGGATATCATGCCAACGTTGCCCCTCATGGAACAATTCCACCCGGCGTTCATTACGAATCAGTTCACGCATAGTCGTCTTATTCAAGTTAGGCAATGAAGTTGTCAAAGCTACCATTCCCACCCTGTTTCTAAGTTCATCAATCAATGGATAGGCATCTTTTGGACCATTCAGTTCATTCTCAGCTTCTGCCCATGCCAGAAGCACTTCTCCATAACGCATCAGTATTTTATCACTACCATCATTGGAAGTATTGGCAATTTCCACATTTGCTCCTTTTTTAGGTCTGAATCCGGTAATGTTCCCCCAACTTGCAGGAACCCAATTAGCCTGATAGCGGGTCTGGGCATCCAAACGATACTCATAACCAGGACAAAGAATAGAAAGATGTAACCGTGGATCCCGATTATCAAAAGGACGATCCGGATTATAAGTAGGGTCTTTTAATATCATTTCTCCATTGTCAGCTTCTAAATCTTTTACGGGCAGTCCATTAGCAGTGAAAAAACTCTCTACTGCTGGAAGTAACGTTTGGAAAGAACCCCAATGATACCATAACATGGTCATATAGCTCGAACGATAATCTACTGCATAATTTATCTTGAAAATAATCTCTTTATTAGTAGTATCATCTGTTCCTTTTTCCAAAAAGAGAGTAGTAAAATCAGGATATAAACTGTACCCCAATTCTTTGATAGCCTTGGCACATTGTATAACTGTAGCATGGTCGTATAAATATTGAGCTATTCTAAGTTTCAACATATAAGCAGCTCCTTTATTCGCCGATTCTCCTCCAAAAGAATGAGCAAGATACTGGATAGCAAACTCTACATCCTTGTCTACAAAATCCATTACTACACTTATTTCCTCACGGGCAGGATCTTCTAAAGGTGAATTTTCGTCCAACAAAGGTACACGACCATAGAAACTCACCAAATCAAAATAAAAATAAGCACGCAAATAACGTGTTTCAGCTATAACTGAATTTTTATCCGCAGCAGACAAAGTAGTGTTTGATGCTAACCCTCGCAACAATGAATTACAGCGAGAAATTGCCTGCCAGTCTTTCATCCATTTATACTCCGCAAGCCAACTGGTAGCTGTCTGAGTCCCTTTCGCAAATTCTGCCGAAAATTCCCATGTATTCGGATTATAAGAATTATCACACATATTTTCGTAAGTATAAGGAGTGATATAGCTAGGACTGTCGTCATAGAAACAATTATATATACCTGCCAACAGACTTTTCGCTTGTTCAATATCTTTCAGAAATGTGTCAGGAGATGCTTTATCAATAGGAAGCGTATCCAGATAATCGGAACAACTGCTTACTGGCATAGCCAACAACAATACAGTAATATATTTCAAAATAGTCTTTTTCATATTCTTAGAAAGTTAAATTTATTCCGAATGTAAATGTTTTGACTAACGGATAATCATAAATATTAGACGATTTAACTCCTGCCCTTTCAGGATCAAAACCTTTATAAGCAGTAATCGTAAGCAAATTTTGCCCACTTACAAATACACGTGCGCCTGTCATGCCAATCTTATTCATCCAAACTACAGGAAACGTGTAACCCAACTCTACATTTTTCAAACGAAGATAAGACATATCCTCAACATAATATTCTGATTTGATAGTAGCCCGTTGATTATCAATATACACACGTTGGTAAGTATTATTCGGTGCATCGGGAGTCCATCTTTTTATCATCCACCCTGCAGAATTGTAACCATTGAAAAACGGAGAAACCAATTCACCCATACTCCAGCCTCTTCCTCCAGCCACTCCCTGGAAAAAAGCTGTAAAATCAAATCCTTTATATTTTGCGCCCAGATTGAACGAATACATAAAATCCGGAGAAGGATTACCCAATGCCACACGGTCATTATCTTTGTCGATTATACCATCACCATTTTGATCTTTAAACCGGATATCACCAGGAGCAGCAATCAAACCAGAATAAGAATTAACCACATTTCCGAAGCGGTCGAAAGTTACCAGATGATTGTGTATCTCTTTATCACTTTGATAAATGCCTTCCACTTCATATCCATACAACGTATTAATCGGCTTTCCTTCTTGCAACAAGATTCCTTTCGAATCATCCAGTATAGGACTGAGTCCTTTCAAATCAAGTATTTCATTCTTATTGAAAGAGAGATTAAAACCTCCATTTAATTCCAATGCACGAGTAATCATTTTACTATATGACACAGAAAATTCAGCTCCGATATTACGTACTTTCCCTGCATTCTGCCAAGGGTCTTCTGTAAATCCGAAAGTACTTGAAACAGGTAATTGCATCAAAATATCAGAAGTTTCCTTGATATAGAAATCACCGGAAAAATTAAGTGACTTGAAAAGAGTCAAATCCAACCCTAAATTCCATTGGGTAGTCGTCTCCCAACTTAAATCTTTATTAGCAACATACGCCAATGCCGAACCAGTGTACATTTGATTATTCCATACGTAATTAGCACTACCTACCGAAAGAATATCTGTTCCTGCATAGGAACTCCATATTTTTTCATTTCCTAATTGTCCCCAAGAAGCACGTAATTTAAGCTCATCTATCCACCGTATATGATCTTTCATGAAATTTTCTTCCGATATTCTCCAACCGGTAGAGAAAGAAGGAAAAGTTCCCCATTTATGTCCAGTTGCAAACTTTGATGAACCATCATAACGAATATTAGCTTCGAATAAATATTTGTTTTTATAATCGTAGTTGAAACGTCCGAAAAGAGATAAAGATTTAACTTCCGATTCCCAACCGCCGTTTTTTTGTGTCGTAGGATCTCCTACTTCTAATGTAGGAAGATCTGCCGTAAGACGTTTGCGTTCGGTCCAATAGAATTTATCTTTCCATTCGGACTGTTGTGCACCAGCTAAAAATTTTAAATGATGATCTTCATGAATATTAAACCAGTAATTAAGCGTAGCATAACTTGATAAACTGGATTGCTGCTGTGCACTTTCTTTTATCCACGATTCCACAGTATTGATTTTACCAATTGTTTGTTCACCGTTAGAACCCGTTTCTACTGCATAAAGAGTTGCATTAGGTGCATAAGTACGGATAAACTCATGATTGATATCATAGTTGACAGCACCTTCCAATTTCAACTGTGGAGTGATTTGCCACTGAAGATTAAAATTGCCATTAAAATTTGTCTTGTCAAAGTCCTTACTTCCACCGGCTTCTTTGACAGCATCATCATAAAACCAGCTTGTCCAGCCATAACCTTCCATTTTAGCAGTGACCATCGGTTGCATTTGGATAATATGGCTAAGAGTTCCCTCAGTACCGTTCACCAAGTCTGTACGTAAACCCTTATAACCCGACAAGTTAGTCCCTATTTTCAACTTATTGTCAAATAAAGAACTGGTCACGTTGGAACGGAAGGAATATTTCTGATAAGATGTACCATCCAAAATACCATCCTGGTCCAAATAACCCACAGAGAAAGTATAGGTAAGTTGTTCCGTTCCTCCATTCACTTTGAGATAATGGTTATGTTGAGGTGCTGGTTTAAAATAAAAATCAGCCCAGTTGCGGTCCGGATAAACTCCCGGATTATCCCCCTTGCGAAAATGGTCAATCCACTCTTCACTATAAGCTGGTTGTAATCCTGAATTCATCCGGGCTTCATTGTACAATTCCATAAAATCCACCGAACCAAGTAAATCAGGAAAACGGGTAACATTCTGAATGGCAAAATAACCATTATATTCTACTGACAGCTTTCCGCTTTTCCCTTTCTTTGTAGTGATAAGAATGACCCCATTGGCAGCCTTATTTCCGTAAATAGCCGCAGAAGCTGCATCTTTCAATACAGAAATAGATTCAATATCTTTAGGGTCCACTTTATCAAAAGAAGATTCAAATCCGTCAATGATAATCAAAGGAGAAGAATCATTCAACGTACCAATACCACGGATATTTATAGAACTTCCATCGTCACCGGGTTGCCCGGATAATTGAGTGACCTGCATACCAGGCACCTTTCCCTGAAGTGCAATGGAGACATCCGTAATCGGTCGGTTCTTAAAATCAGCCGTCCCTACCGTAGCAACCGAACCTGTAAGTTTTTCCTTACTATTGGTTCCATAACCGATCACTACTACATTATCTAATAACACTGCATCTTCTTCCAATTTGATAACCAAATTCCGCTGAGCATTTGTTATTTTCAATGATTTCGGACGGTATCCCAAATAAGAAAATTCCAGAACTTCCCCCACTCCCACATTAATGGAAAAGTGTCCTTTTGCATCGGTTATAGTTCCTACCGAACGATCTTTAATTTTCACTACTGCCCCAACAATTTCTGTATTGTCAGCATCTACTATCTTTCCTTGAACAAGGACATTGGATTTTGTCTGCGCAAACGAACTTTGCATGAAAAATAATCCGAAAATCAACAAAATTCCATAGCATACATTTGAGCCTTTGTGTGATTTCATTGTTTCATAAGTTTAAATTTAATGGTTTCATAATATCAGAAGCGAAAGTAGAGATTTATGAGATATGAAGCTAATATAGAAGTTTATAAATAATATAAGATGTAGTAAAGTACATTTTTACAAGTTGTAAATGAACAAATATATATGTAGAATAAACAAATATGTATTGGGCTATATATACAATTAGTCCCAGTCAAAATTATATTGACCGGGACTAATTGTATACCATCTTATCAAAAAGACTATAATTTCTTATAATCCCAACTTTGCCGAAATCTCCAACATTCGTTGAATCGGCTTCACTGCCTTTTCTGCTACTTCAGGATCCACCGTAATTTCCGGCGATTCATTCTTCAGACACTCATACAGCTTCTCTAACGTATTCAACCGCATAAAGCTACACTCATTACATCCGCACGTACTATCATTAGGAGGAGCCGGAATAAACGTTGTCTGCGGACATTTCTTCTGCATCTCATGCAGAATGCCCGATTCGGTAGCTACGATATATGTGTTTTCGGGATGATTCACAGCGTACTTCAGCAATGCAGCCGTAGAACCTACCACGTCCGCCAGTTTCAGCACCGTATTCTTACATTCGGGATGTGCCAGTACCAATGCTTCCGGATGTTGTGCTTTCAGTTCCACGATCTTTTCAACCGAAAATTGTTCGTGTACATGGCAGGCTCCGTCCCAAAGAAGCATATTCCTGTTCGTAACTGAGTTGATATAATTACCCAGATTCCGGTCCGGACCAAAAATTATTTTCTCATCTTTTGGGAAGCTTTCCACAATCTGCCGTGCATTGGTGGAAGTTACCACCACATCCGTTACCGCTTTAACCGCAGCCGTTGTGTTGACGTACGAAATAACGGTGTGTCCCGGGTGCTCTTTGACAAACTGCGCAAACTTGTCCGCCGGACAACTGTCCGCCAACGAACAACCTGCTTCCATGTCGGGCACCAGCACTTTCTTGTTCGGACAAAGCACCTTCGCTGTTTCACCCATAAAGTGAACGCCGCACATCACAATGATGTCCGCTTCCGTTTTGGCCGCCCATTGAGCCAATGCCAAACTGTCACCAACGTAATCAGCGATGTCTTGTATTTCACCCTTCTGGTAGTAGTGGCCCAGAATGATCGCATTCTTTTCTTTCTTCAGCTCATTAATAGCCTTTATGAGTTCATTCATAATAATATTCTTATTTCTTCCTTTTTTTAAAAAATCCTTTGTTAGTGATGATTGCCTGTTAATAATGTTAGCAAATAAATCCGTTTTTTCTTGCCGGATAAGTTATTAGTCCATACTTCTGCTTTATAAGTCCATTATGAACGGGAAAAAAGAAGAAGATTTACTGTATATCTGCTTTATTATCAATGCAAGCATCGGTCAATGAAAGTTATCTATTAACTCCCTGTTGATAAAGTGCAAAGTTAAAAACTTTATGGATATAAACAGGCAGATAAGTGCTGAAAAATATGTTTATGTCTGTGTAGAAAGTTTTGGGTTAGTTTTTTGGAATGTTCATAATGAAGGCCTCTTATACCTTCTTTTGAATAATGCAAGAATTATTTTTCAAAATCTTTGCCGATAGTTTTGACAGGTTTTAAACTGTTATCAACATCTGTGTTAACAGAAAAGAGTTACCTTTGCAATCAGAATGTAATAAAAGAAAAGACGTATGCGCAAACTGAAAATAACAGAGCTGAACCGTATCAGTGCCGAAGAGTTTAAACAGGCTGAGAAACTGCCTCTGGTGGTAGTGTTGGATGATATTCGTAGTCTGCACAATATAGGTTCGGTGTTCCGTACTTCGGATGCTTTTCGTATTGAATGTATTTATTTGTGTGGTATAACGGCAACTCCTCCACATCCCGAAATGCATAAGACAGCATTGGGGGCTGAATTCACTGTCGACTGGAAGTATGTTGATAACGCTGTTGATGCTGTTGATAACCTTCGAAAAGCTGGTTATATGGTCTATTCGGTAGAACAGGCGGAAGGAAGTATCATGCTTGATGAACTGGAATTGGATAAAAGTAAGAAATACGCTATCGTAATGGGAAATGAGGTAAAAGGTGTGCAGCAGGAGGTTATTAACCATTCGGACGGTTGTATCGAAATACCTCAATATGGTACGAAACACTCATTGAATGTTTCTGTAACGACAGGAATTGTGATCTGGGATTTATTCAAAAAACTTCGTTGACAGCTTAAAACCTTATTAGTTAATAAGTGGTTTATAACTAGTTAATAATATAGTTAATTCGCTTATAATCAATATATATATAATTGTTCATAAGTATAGAATCCAAGTTATGTCATTGCACTCTTTATAGGAGGGATATATCCTGTTTACTGGGCATATATATACAGCGTATTGGACATATATGCCCAGCATGGTGGATATATATATACACCACATTGGGTATATATGCCCTGCAAATAGCTTATATATGTCTTGTAAAAACGAAATCGATGTTGGTAAATCAAAGATAATGTTGTAGAAGAAAGTAATAGCTTTACTAACTTTCGGTTAATAAGCATCAGACACGTAATTTAGATTTGTCCGTTCTCTACCAGCAATACTACACGTTCCGTTAGTTTGTCTTCACCTTCCGGATCGTATTCTTTTTTGAGGCTGGCGCCAAACAGTGTAGCAAATGCCTGATAGAATCCGGCTTTGAAAGGTCCCATAAATGCTTTTACCAGTTCATAACTGGTCTGATTACTTTGACGGTCCACTAACTTTATCAACAACTTTCCTTGAGCAAAAGAAAGTTTCTTCATTCGGGCGGTATACTGGTCTTTTAATCCCTTTTCCACCCGTTTAATGTGTTTCTGACGGGCTTTCTCGTTTGGTAATGTTTGCAGATATTCGTAAGTTTCGATAATGGCCTGGTTGATTTCCTTAGAAATAGGATATACTTTTTTCACGTTACGAACAAGTTTGTAATACTCTCTGCGTTCTTTTTCATTTTTGAATTTCAGTGGTCGGAAGATATACACAGTTCTTAGTTGGACACATGGAATCGTATCTCCATTATAGATACACATCGGAACCAAGTATCCATTAATGCTTTGTTTTTCCTGAGCCTGCAGATGCAGTGAACAGTAAAAAACAGCAAACAACGTCATTATTACTATGTTAAGTCTCCTTTTCACATTACAAAAATAGAATTAAAATTTTATTATTCAGATATTTTCTTAGAGCGTTAACCTATTTAAAGTATCTTTGCGCTCTTGTCTGTGAAAAGGCAAGAAGAAAATACACATTTTATTGATGAAAACTACTCAACTATTACGGTTGATAAGTATTATAAACAGCCTGTTCATAATTCCTGCTTGTAGTGCTCAAAACCCTTCAGAAAATCTTATGGAAGAAGTTCTTGAAGATTTATCTGTTAATAATGATATTAATAACTCGGTTAATTCCCTGAATTGGGAAAATGAATTGGAAGAGCTTTCCAACCGTCTGCAGGAACCTGTTAATTTAAATAGTGCTACCCGTGAACAACTCGAACAATTTCCTTTTTTAAGTGATATTCAGATTGAGCATTTATTGGCTTATATTTATATACATGGGCAAATGGAAACCATTTACGAACTTCAGTTGGTAGAGGAACTGGATAGGCAGACTATTCAGTATTTATTGCCTTTTGTCTGTATAAAAGCTATTAACAATGAGCCTGCTTTTCGGTGGAAAACTATGTTGAAAGATGCAGGAAGGTATGGTAAGAATGAAGTGTTAACTCGCTTGGATATACCATTTTATAAACGAAAAGGTTATGAACATACCTATTTGGGACCTTCTGTTTATAACTCTGTGAAATATACATTTCGATATCGTGACCAGCTTTATGCAGGGGGAGTTGCCGAAAAAGATGCCGGAGAACCTTTTGCTGCTTTGCATAATCGCTACGGATATGATTATTACTCATTTTATTTATTACTTCAGAATTGTGGTCGGTTGAAATCATTGGCTGTTGGTAACTATCGGCTTAGTTTCGGGCAAGGCTTAGTGATGAGTACAGATTATCTAATGGGAAAAACAATATATGCATCCTCTTTCAACAATCGCAGCGCTGGAATCAAAAGTCATTCTTCTACGGATGAATATAATTATTTTCGTGGGGTGGCAACTACTGTTGCTTTGACAAAACGTTTATCGGTTTCTGCATTCTATTCACATCGGAATATGGATGGTGTTGTTACGGACGGAGAAATAACATCTGTATATAAAACCGGATTACATAGAAGTCGCAAAGAAGCGGATAAAAAGAACTTGCTCACATCACAGTTAACAGGCGGAAATGTTAGTTATCAACAGAACCATATCCGGTTGGGTATCACCGGTGTTTACTATGTTTTCAACCGACCTTATGAACCGGAACTAACAGGTTATTCCAAGTATAATATTCATGGAAATCATTTCTATAATTTAGGGATAGATTATGCCTATCGTTGGCGTCGCTTCTCTTTTCAGGGAGAAACGGCGATAGGAAAACAAGGTTGGGCTTCTTTGAACCGATTACAATACTCGCCGGTTCAAGACATACAGTTTATGTTGATACATCGTTTTTATTCGTATGATTATTGGGCTATGTATGCTCATTCTTTCGGTGAAGGAAGTACGGTTCAAAATGAACAGGGATATTATGTTGGATTAGAAACAACACCTTTCAGCCATTGGAGGTTTTTTGTTTCATTCGATCTGTTTTCTTTTCCCTGGAAGAAATACAGAATTAATAAACCTTCCCGTGGAACGGACGGATTGATTCAGGCAACTTTTACTCCGCGTACTAATTTATCAATGTATCTGAAATATCGTTATAAGCAGAAAGAACGTGACTTGACAGGCAGTAAAGGAACACTAACGCTTCCTATTTTTCATCATCAACTTCGTTATCGTTTGAACTATTCTTTGAATGATGTGTTTAGCAGTCGTACAACTTTAGATTATAATCATTTTCATTCTCAGGACAGAGCTGCTACTAAAGGATATCAGGTTACACAGATGATATCCTCCCAACTGCCTTGGACCAGGCTGTTTGCTGACGTTCAAGGCAGTTATTTTTGTACGGACGATTATGACTCCCGTGTGTATGTATCAGAAAAAGGATTGCTCTATACATTTTATACTCCTTCCTTTCAAGGTCGCGGATTTCGTTGTGCTGTCCGGTTAAGATATGAATTGAATAAACACTGGTTGTTTATAACCAAGTTCGGAGAAACTATCTATCTGAACCGGAATGAAATAGGTTCCGGCAACGATTTAATCTATGGAAATAAAAAAGCAGATATACAAATGCAACTACGTATCAAGTTTTAATGTATATTTGTCTGCCAGAAAATAATAAAAGAATACGAGAATAAATGGATGATAAAGCTGCTTTTGACAGAATGTTTAATGAGTGGTATGCACAATTTGTATATTTTGCATACTATTTTGTAAATGATGTCGAAGTCTGCCGGGATATCGTAAGTGATGCTTTTGAATATTTGTGGCGTAATTATGATAAAATAGAAGAAGTTACAGCGAAAACTTATTTGTATACAATAATTCGTACACGTTGCATTGATTACCTTCGTAAACAAAATATCCATGAAGAATATGTCGAATTTACTTCGCAATTAATCAATAAAATAAAAGAATCGGATTCACAACAACCGGATTCCCGTATTTTATGTATTCGTAAAGCCATGAAAAAGCTGACTCCGTATAATTATTACATTTTGGAAGCATGTTACATCCATAACAAAAAATATAAGGAAGTGGCCGAGGAACTCAATGTAAGCGTGGCTGCTATTCATAAGAATATAGTAAAAGCTTTGCGTATTCTTCGTGAAGAATTAGGCCAAAAAGGTAACCAAAATGAATTTTAAAACGTATATTATATATCTAATGAATAATCTATGGATGAAAATAATACATATATAAATAAGTCGGAAAAGGAAGCTTTGGAAATAATGGAAAATGTTTCTGATATTACTTCCGATCAATTGCAGGCATTAAGAGAGAATGAGGAATGCTTTCAGACCTGCAGTGATATTGCAGAAGCTGTAATAGGAATGCAAATGGAAAAAAATGCACTTTCTATTAATACACAGCAGGCTTTAGCTGATTTTCATCGAAAACATCTGGACAGGCGAAATAAAAAGCTCTATATTTTATGGACAAGTGTTGCAGGAGTAGCGGCAACAATCATTATTATACTGGTTTTACGTATGATGTCCTTTTCTCCGGAATCGGATATAGAAAGTATTAAAGTTTTTCAGGCAGACCACGCCCCGCAGCAAGTTACTTTGCAAGTTGCCGGTGAAGAAAAAGTTGAACCTTTGAAAAAAGCAGTGCAATCACTTCCCTCTTCTACGGTGAAATTATCACCGCAGAAGATTGCTTATAATACTATTCAGACTGAGAATAAGAAAATAAGAAATAAAAAAGTACAGATACATAGATTAAGTATACCGAGAGGAGAAACTTTTAAGGTAGTTTTATCCGACGGGACTGAAGTACTTTTAAATTCGGACAGTCGCTTGTCTTATCCTACGGTGTTTAAAGGAAAAGAAAGAGTTGTTTCTTTGGAAGGGGAAGCCTATTTTAATGTAACCAAAAATACTGAACATCCTTTTATAGTAAAAAGTGGAAATGTTCAGGTTCGAGTATTAGGAACAGAATTTAATATGTGTAGCTACACCCCCGACAATGTCCGTGTTACCTTAATCGAAGGAAAAGTTGCCGTCAGTGATACCTGTGGTTTACAAACTGTAGAAATGAAGCCGGGACAAAGTGCACAACTCGTTTCAGACGGAACATTTGCCGTTGATGAAGTTGATACGGAAACATTCTTGTATTGGAAGGAGGGATTCTTTTATTTCGACGATGTAGCATTGGTGGATATGATGAAAGAAATAGGTAAATGGTATAATATAGATATAGAATTTAGAAACAGTGAGATAATGAATCTGCGTATGCATTTTCTGGCAAACCGTCAACAGAAAGTTTCTGATTTGATTGAGTTGTTAAATCGTATGGAAAGAATTCATGTCTATTTAGAAGGTGAAAGCCTTATTATCGAGTAAAAAACAACTATTCAGCAAGAAATAAATCCGGTTAGAAAAATATTTTTGGAAAATAAATCTGTTTATGGGTAACCATTCTTTTATAAAACTCGTATAAAATATAAAAAATAGATTTATTTAACCAATCGGATTTATGGAAAGACAAGCATGGAAATTGATTGTTTTACTTTTGTTATTCTGTTATGTCCATTCACCTTATGTTAAGGCACAAGTTGGTAATGGAAAGCAAATAACAATGGAATTTAAAAATGAAGGTTTACCTTCTATTTTTAAACGTTTGCAGAAATTATCGGGATATAAAGTACTTTTTATCTACGATGAAGTTCGTTCTTATCATTCTACCGGAAAGGTGGAGAAAGCTTCGATTGAAGAAGTTTTAAAGGTAATTATTGGGAAGCATCCTTTGAAGTATGTCATTGAAGGGCAATTCATCAATATTACACATAAAAATCCTCAGAATGTTATTTCGGAAGTAAAAGGTAAAATTATTGCTGAAGAAGACGGACTACCTGTAATTGGTGCAACCATACAGGTAGAAGGAACTTCTATTCGCACCATTACAGATGCGAACGGGAATTTCAGACTTATCAATGTGCCTCAAAGCAATCGGATAAAGATATCTTATGTAGGCATGCAATCCCAATCGTTATCTCCGAAACCCCAGATGTCGGTGGTACTGAAAACCGATACCAAAGCATTGGATGAAGTGGTAGTAGAGGCAGGTATTATCCAACGTAATAAAATGGGGTTTACCGGTTCGTATAGGACAGTCAATCAGGAGGAACTGAAGGCTGTGGGTAATATTAATGTGCTTCAAAGTTTAAAAACGTTGGATCCTTCTTTCGTAGTTGCTGATGATATGTCGATGGGGTCCGACCCTAATACCATGTCCAGAATTACCATGCGTGGTGGTACTACGATGACTATTTCCGGAATTTATGATGATACGACGACCAATCCCAATGAACCTCTGTTTATTTTGGATGGTTTTGAATCTAGCCTGCAAGAGATTAATGATTTGGATATCAATAGAATTGAATCTATCACTTTACTTAAAGATGCTGCTTCCACTGCCATTTACGGTTCAAAGGGAGCAAACGGCGTGGTGGTTGTAGAAACTATTAAACCCAAAGCCGGTGAAGTGATGATCAATTATAGTGGAGATGCGCAAGTGGCATGGGCCGACTTGAGTGTTTACAACATGATGAATGCTGCCGAAAAACTGGAATTTGAAGTCTTGGCCGGTCGTTATGGTGATTTGAATGACTGGTCAGGCAACAGAGAAAGCATTGCACAATATCAGCGGGCTTTGGAGAATGTGAGAAGAGGAGTAGATACTTACTGGTTGAAAGTACCTATCCAAACTGCCGTCACACAATCTCATTCATTGAATGTGTCAGGAGGTGACAAAGGATTCCTGTATCAGATAGGTGCTATGTTCAAAGATATCCAAGGAGTTATGAAAGGTTCTGTTCGCCAGACATTCGGAGGAAATATGCGTATGACTTACCGTAAAAACAAGTTTAATATTTCGAATAACTTGAATGTAAACATAACAAATGGAAATAATGGTGCATGGGGCTCCTTTTCAGAGTTTGTAAATGCTAATCCTTATTATCCGGTTACTAATGAAGACGGTACTATCCCTCGTGATCTGGATGTGTATAAACGTGCGAATTATGCCGATATAACAGCTACTAATCCATATTACAATGCTATGTTGCCTTCCGAAAACAGATCTAAAATACTGTCCGTTACTAATAACACAAACCTTAATTGGTATATTATTGATAATCTGCGTTGGACGGCCTCAATGAGTTTGAATACAACCAACACTGACAATATGAACTTCACCGATCCGGCTCATACGAAGTATGCTTCGTCGGATTATACCAAACAAGGTGAATATTCCTCATCGAAATCCAGAAGTTGGCGTTATACCATGAATACCGGTATCGCTTATGCACTTTCTTTGAATGATCATAATCTGACTTTCAATGGCCGCGCTGAAATCAGGTCTACTTCTTCAAATACCGAGTCATTTGTAGCTACCGGTTTTCCGAAAGGAGTAGGTGCCATTCCTTCTTTTGCTTATTCCTTTAAAGAAAATTCGACACCCGGATATAGCGAAAGCATTAGTCGTGGAGTAAGTTTTCTGGGGACTTTCAATTATAACTATAAGTATCGTTATTTGTTTGATGCCAGTCTTTCGAGTGACGGTTCCACTTCTTTCGGGCGCGATAAGAAATTCCAGACATTCTGGTCGGTAGGGGCCGGTTGGAATGTCAGCAAGGAATCATTTGCTAAGGACTGGGACTGGATGCAGGAATTAAAATTACGTGGTTCATTTGGTAGTAACGGTAATCAGAATGTCAGTAACCTGACAAGTAATGTATATAGTTATTATGCAGGTAGCGATATTTTCGGTACTGCTTCTTATTTGTCCGGTTATGCCAATCCTAATTTGGAGTGGCAAGTTGTAAAGAAGACCTCTGTGGGTATTGATCTTATGTTCTGGGATAATCGTTTGTTGTTGACCATGGACTACTATCATACAAATACCAATCCATTGGTAGTATCTATTCAGCAAAAGCCTTCCAGCGGTTTGTCTACTTTACCCATTAACCTCGGTCATTTGAATACTAATGGTTTTGAGTTTAATGTGAGTTGGTATGCTATACGAAATCTGGAAAAGCGCATTATGCTGAACTTCCGTTTGAACGGAAATACTTATAAATCTGTATATGGAGGATTTGGAGAAGCTCTAGCTAACTTGAACGATGCCTATAAGAAAGACTCTTCGGTAGATAGTAAGTTGAATGTAAACTCAATGATACAGTATCAGGATGGTGAAAGTCCTACTGCCCTTTTTGCAGTTCGTTCGTTAGGCATCGATCCGGCAACGGGTAAGGAAGTATTTCTCACCAAGAACGGAACTCCTACATTCGATTATAATGCTGACGACCGTGTGAAGATAGCCGATACCAATCCGAAAATACGGGGTGTATTCGGTATATCGTTTACTTACAAGAATTTGCAGGCAAGTGTCAACTTACGTTATAACTTAGGTTCGTTTGCATTCAACTCGGCTTTGTTTAACAAGGTAGAAAATATTTCTGCATCGAACATTGCTTATAATCAGGATAAGCGTGCTTTGTATAGCAGATGGCAGAATGCCGGTGATGTATCACAGTTCAAGGGTATTTCATTAACTACCCAGACTCCGATTTCATCTCGCTTTGTTCAACGCGACAATTATCTGCGTGGCGAAAGTGCACGTATCAGTTGGGATTTTTCCAGAGACGAATGGATTAAGCGTTTGTTCCTGAAAGACCTGCGGTTTAATGTTTCATTCAATGATTTCTTCGACTTGAGCGAAATGAAACGGGAAAGAGGAACGGACTATCCGTTCCAGAGAGCCATATCTTTCGGATTAAGTGCTCGTTTCTAACGATAACAATACACGAATAAATATAGAATTAAGTATGAAAAGAAATATATCACATTTATTATATATAGTAGCCATAGGCTTCTTTACTTCCTGTAGCGACTTTCTGGATGTGGCACCGAAGGACAAGGTATTGGAAGAAGACCAGTATAAAACGGAAGCAGGTATTCATGGAGCTTTAAACGGGCTTTACAGGCAATTAATATCTACCTCCCTTTACGGGGCGAATTTATCTCAGACTGCTCTGGACGCAATGGGGCACTTTTATACCTATCCTCCGTCACAACCGTCGGGAAATAAATTGTCTGCCACATTGTTTTTCCTCTGTAACGGACGGTCCGAAGAGTATGGAGCAGCTGAAAGCATATTTGCCGATATATGGAAAAGCGGATATAATACGCTTCTCAATATCAACTATTTTTTGAAAAGCATGGAGGGATCGACTGCTGTTATCGGTAGTAACAATAAAGATGTATTGATGGGTGAGGCATACGGATTACGGGCTTATCTTCATTTTGACCTTTTCCGTTTGTTCGGCCCCAGATGGGAAGATCGTTCGAATATCAATAAGATTTTGCCGTATAGTAGAACTACGGATATGATACTGAATCATGTCGGTTATGAAGAAGATGTGTACTCCACTGCCGATGAATATTTGGATTATTTATTGGAGGATATTCGTGAGGCGGAACGGTTGTTGGCTGCTGACCCTATTCTGTCTGATGACTCTGCTATTAGTAAGGAGCTGATAAGTGATTTTTATAAGAATCGTAACAGACGTATGAATTATTATGCGGTGAAAGCGCTCGAAGCCCGTGTATTGCAATATATAGGAGACTATAAGAATGCGGCTATAGCAGCCAAGGTAGTGACTGATCAGATAGGGGAAAAAGGAAAAGTGTTCTCATGGACAAATGTTACAACCGTACTTGCCAATATGGATTACTCTTTCTTCAATGAAGTAGTTTTTGGAATCAACAATCCGGATATGCTTTCCAATTATAACTCCTTTTATAATAAAACGGATATAAACGATTTATATGCAGTAGACCGTGATAATTTGGTTCAAAACATCTATTCCGGTTTTGGTGATAACCTGAAAGCAATAATAGATGTCCGTGCCCGGCAGTGGACGGAAAGTAACGACCAGGGAGGAAGTTCTGTCTCCTATTCGCAAAATGGTACCTACATCTCTAACAAGTTTAATATTTCAGCCAATAGTAATCTTCCCGCGTTGGTCGATTTCCAACCGTTGATTCGTGTTACTGAAATGTATTATATTCAGGCGGAAGCAGCCTTGAAAGATGGTGATAAAAAGACAGCTGCCGAACTATTGAACACTGTTTCTTCTCATAGAGGCATTCCGGAGACTAGCTTTTATTACTTGACGGAGAATGATATGGATGAACAATTCTATTCCCACATAGAGAGTGAATATTATAAGGAGTTTTATGGGGAAGGGCAAGTTTATTTTTATCATAAGCGGATGAAGAGCGATCAGATGTTTCCCGGATACGGAGGAACTTCGGTGGCAGTAAATGCCAGTGCAATGTATAATATACCTATTCCGAATATTGAAACAGATATATAATTTAGTCTTTAAAAATAAATTCAATATGAAAAGAAACAGTTTTAAATGGTGTGTTTATACATTTCTATTTCTTGGGATAGGAATGGTATCTTGCGCTGACGAGGATTTAATGACTTATGAAGATGTTCCTCGAATTTATTTTAAATATGCTGATGCATCCTCTTCCGACTTTGGAGAAAATGAAGATCAGATCACTGTTAATATGGGATATGACAGGCCGTTGAAAAACGACAGTATCATTAAGATTCCTATCAAACTAATGGGACGAGTTTCGGAAACAGACCGGGCGGTAAAAGTAGTGATGATACCTGAAGAATCGACAGCCACAGAAGGAGAAGATATAGAGATTTTGTCTGCGTATCTACCTGCCAACTCAATCTTTGGTAATGTGGAAGTAAGGCTGAAACGTACGGAAGCCGTTGATAATGAAATGTTGTTTGCCCGTATCCGGTTGGCTTCGAATGAAAACTTTCATACGGATTATTCAACGTCCAGATATGATAAAGGAAACAATCGAAACGGATTGATTTATAGTATTTATTTTACGGCACTGGCTGAAAAACCCAGTTTATGGGCGGCTTCTTATTCGTCGATGACCTTAGAAAGTACATTCGGCGCATACAGTAATGCAAAAATGAATGTGATATATGAGGCTTGCGGAGTGACTAGAGAATATTTTGAGATTGATCCCGAAGATAACGACCCGACGGGTAAGGAAACGTTTACCAAACGTTTTTCGAGGGAAGTTTCTTTTGGAATGATTTCATTGATTAATCGTTACTTAGTAAAATATAAAGAAGAACATGGAGAACCTTTGGTGGATGAGTTTGGTGAAGAGGTCAAGACTCCTCTACCGAGTATTCAATAAAAGATGACGGATATGAAATATATAATAGATTTACGGATAATAATTGTATGTGCCGGGATACTGTCTCTGTTTGCGTGTAATGAAGACAAGGGCAATTATGACTATGAGGCAATCAATCGGGTGACAGAAATTGCTAACATTCAGGAGAGTTATTCAGTGGAAGTAGGAGAACGGTTGTTGATTACTCCTGAACTCAATACAACTTCGGGTAATACGGACAATCTGGATTATACGTGGTATTATAAAAGCGGTTCTGCATGGAATGTATTGCAGGAGGGTAAAGACTTTGATTTTGTTATAGCTGATCCTATCGGATCTCCGAATAGTACTTATACTTGTGCCTTCGAAGCAAAAAACAAAGTGACGGATATTGCTTACCGACAAATTTTCAGTATAAGAGTAGCGGGAACTTTCAACAAGGGATATGTCTTATTGTATGAGAAAGAAGATGGATTTGATATGGGAATGATCGTTCAGAATTCCCAGAATCAATATATACCGAAGTATAATATACTGGCTTCTACCGCACCTTCCCTGCAACGTGAAGGGGTGAAACCTTATGAACTCAATATCTTTGCTGACCCTACTGCTCCTCATCCATATCAGCCGGATGGTTCTAATCGTTCGGTTTACTTGCTGACCGACCATTATACGACACGTTTGAAAGTAGCAGATTTCAGTTGGGATCCTTCGTATGATATATCCAGTTCCGTGGAAAATGGTTCGCCTCTTCATCAAGACTATGTATCAGTTGGGCGGCCTATTGTAGCGGAAAAGATGAAAGTGGGTTATTTTGCTTTGAATGGTAATATAAAACCGCATATATATATGTATATGAAAGATGATAACGGACAGGGGAATTGGTATTTGCACAACACTTATCCTGTCTACTACTTCTTTTCCTATCCGATGAATGCTTATCGTACGGGGAATACCGTATACGATAGTAAACGTTATGAACCCGCTCCGTTTATATCGTGTGGCAGCAGAATTACTATGTTTTTCAATCAGGAACAAAATAAATTCAGTTGCCAGACTACATACCGTTCTTCCAGTGATTTCAGTACATCGTTCTTCTTTACCGAAGATTTTCTGGATGAGTCTTCCGACCATATTTTCAACTTTAATGATAAAAATGAAGGATTGCTGTATATGAGCGAACGCTATACCACTATAAGTAAAATGACCTCTTTTGCTTTTCTGAAACAAAGCAACGGTACATTTAAATATATTGAGTATAGTTTACCGTCTAACACTACTGCTTTGGTGACGAAAGATAATAAATTGAGAACGTGTATATTTGATGCGTCTACCGGCATTGACCATGCCAAATTTATTGCTGCCGCTCCCGAACCCAACAATGCGTTTATCTATTATGCAACTGAAGATAACCGGGTGTTTTATGCCGACGTATCGGGTAGCAATGCAGTGGTTAGAGAAATAACGGATGCGGTTCTTCCCGAAGGTTACAATGAAATAACCGCTTTAAAGTTTATGATTCCCAGTACAAGCAGTAAATATTTGGGAATCGCTACCTACAACAGTTCCTTAGGAAAGGATGAAGGAGGCAGAATAGACTTCTATTCCATGCCGAATGCTTCTTCCGGTGCACTTGCCATAGCGACGCACAAGGTGAATGATGATGAAACGATAGAGATGTCGTGGAAAGGTTTTGGAAAGATAGTAGGTATGGATTATAAACCTTAAACGATTTAGAAAGATGAAAAATATGAAACTTAGAAAAATAATATGTCTGTTACTGGTGACTTGCAGTTCATGCAGCTTTTTTGCAGGATGCACGGATGACATCAACAATTATGAGAAACAGACAGCTGCTGAAGCTTCTAACAAAGTATTTATCAGCGATAAGTATGCTTCACTTGCTTTCAATGCCCAACGTACAGTAGAAGGTAAGGTTGCCAATATGGATACATTGGTTGCCAAACTGGTAGTCAATTGTACTTCTCCGGCAGGTGGCAATTTGACGGTGAAAGTTACTATTGATACATTGTTGGTAGATGTATACAATAAGAAAAATGAAACATCCTATCACCGGTTTGCAAGTAATTGGATCAGGTTGAATAAATCGACCCTGACCATTCCCGAGGGAAGTATGGAATCTGCAGATACACTTACCGTTGCCTTGACCCGGCCTTTGGACGGGTTTACCAGTATGGACGGATACATCATGCCGGTGCGTATCACTTCGGCTTCGGGCTATGATGCACAAGTAGATTACAGTAAAAGAGTCTCTTATCTGACGTTGGATGTGACACAGGAGAACGGTGTGGGATTTGAAGAAGGTAAAAACAGTGTGATGGTTGCAGGAAACGAAAGTTTCACCGGATACGATCTGCCGCTTATGGCTTATATTGCGTCAGACAATGATATAAATATCGGGCTGGAAGTAGACAATAGTCTGGTAGCAGCTTTCAATAGCAAATATGGGACAGCTTTCAAAACCCTTGCCGTGAGTGACTGGGAATTGGCCGATGTTGCGTTACCGGCCGGCAGTACAACGGCTACGGGACATATCGCCTATAAGGGAGAGACGTCGCAGTTTGCGGGTGATAATTATCTTGTCCCCATAAAGATAAAATCGGTTACGTCACCGGGTGCGGCAGAGCCTGTCAAGACTATGCGTACAGATGTATATTATCTAGTAGTGAATTCGGTATCCGGTGGGTACACGCTTGAAAGCGATGATACTGCGTTTGGTGTGCGACAGACAGAAAGGAGCGGTTATAAAGCCCTGTCGGAAGAATATAAATTTACTCAAGGCAGTTGGGAAAGTATGTTCGAAGGAGGTTTCTGGGTATTGGATGTTCCGGCCAGTGTCACAATCGATTTGGGACATGAAGTTCGCAATATCACCGGAATATATCTCAGGGCGAACAATAGCTCGATGTCTCCTGCAAGCATGGACTTGTCTTATGCCGGAGAGGAACTCTATAATGCTACCCGTCTTTCGGTGAGCCTCGGTTCAATAGCACTTCCCAGCCGATGCGAACACATGTACTTCAAGTTTGCCGAACCTGTGAATGCCCGCTATATCGGACTGAATAATATGGTAGCTAAATCGAAGTACTATTCTTGCAAAGATTTTTATATATATACTCAAAATGAATAATCCATGAAAAAATTATTATTAATGATCCTTCCTGCGTTTATCTGTGCAGGAAGTTTGTTTGCCCAAACATCTACTGTCAGTGGCGTGTGGGAAAGGGGTAAAACAAAAGCAGTCAAAATGTTCAAGATTGTAGAAGGCGGTAACTTGTCGGAAGTGGCCACTTCTGCGTTAGGAGAAGACGGTAGTTTCCAGATGACGTTTACCCCAGAGCAGGAAGGGTATTTCGTGTTGGGTACTTCCTCTTCGGTATTTCAGAATCGTTATACATTTTATATGAAGCCGGGCGACCCATTGAATGTGCGGATATTACCCGAAAGTTATGAACTGATAGGAAAAGAGAATACGGCGGAGAACAAGGAAATGGCCCGTTGGCATGATTTTATTTTTCCTCTGGAAGATAAAGCTGTGTATTTTATGGGAAAACACAGTACGTATGTAGACTTTTTTCCGCTGTTGGAAGAGAAACTGGATAAACTGGGTTCTTATAAAGTGAAGAAAACAAAGAATAAGGTTTTCGACACTACGTTTGCTGATTTTCGTAAGTATGATTTGCTGTTCAATGCTGTACAGTTCATTTATACGGTAAGGACAGCACATCCGCAGAAGGAGGATTTTATTGATTATTACCGGCAGATAGATATTCCTGCTATTGCCCGTACTGCAGGCATTCTCAATTATCCCAACGGATTGCGTTTATTTGTCAATGCATATATGCTCAAGTCCATGGTATCTGATTCCTCATCAGCCGGAGAGAAACGAAAGAATCCCGTTTCGGCTATGTTGAAAGAAGACGTTGGGATGATTAGTAATGACACTATTAAAGGAGAAATAGCGTTAATGTTCAGCGGAATGAGCAAGACACAGGTGGGACTGGAACAATATAAGAAAGAATATGGCAGTTTCCTCATCACCGACAGTCAGAAAGAGCGTTGGCAACGTATTGAAGATAACTTTAGAGAGAGTATGGAGAAGAAAGAAATCATTAACTTGACGTTTCCTAATGCGGAAGGAAATGATATTTCTCTTTCCGATTTTCGTGGCAAGGTTGTCTATATTGATATCTGGGCTACCTGGTGCGGTCCGTGTAAAAAGGAGATGCCGGCTATGAAAGCACTGGAAGCCGAATATAAAGACAATAAAGATATTGTATTTATGGGGATTAGTGTCGATGCGTCTAAAAATATCCAGAAATGGAAGGACTTCGTGATAAAAGAACAGCTTCCCGGTGTACAGCTTTTTGCCGGAGACATGGCAGGACCTGCATTGTCCAAACCTTATAAGATAACAGGTATTCCTCGTTTTATGCTGGTTGGCAAAGACGGCAGTCTGCTTTATATGGATGCTCCGCGTCCTTCTTCTTCCGAGATACGGGCAGTGTTGAACGACGCATTGAAAAAATAAACGATATTATCAATAGACTGATATACAAGCACTTCAATGGGTATTGATAGCAGAGTTGTTGGGTATATATATCCTGTTTGTTGGCCATATATACCCAACATGTTGTATCTATATGTCCAGCGCGTTGTATCTATATGTCCAATACATAGCCTTCAGTACCCTTTTTTCAATGTAATAGACTATGAAATACTTGAAAATAATTATATGCTTTCTGTTCTTTCCGTTGACAGCAAACGGAAAAGCGGATCAAGACAGCATCCGTCTTGCTTTGAAACACATGGAAGACGGTTTGAAAACAAAAGAAATCGCTGTTGCACAAAAGAGTTTTGCTCCCGAATTTTCTATCAGCATTTATTCGTTGCCCTTTGCATCCGGTTTGTTGAAACAGATTATGGAAGGTATAACTTTCCAATCTATCCAACCCGACTGGAAGGGGATGAAAACAAAGGGAAACGTCACCAGTCTGGAGGTCCGTTTCACATTGGCCGGCGGACAAGAAGAGAAGAGCATGATAGCTTTCAATGAGTCTGGAAAAATTCTCTTTGTCGATTATTTCGATCGGCTGTTCGGTGATAGCCGTTACCGGAAATCATCGTTGGCAGCCGTTCTGCCTTTTCGGATAGAGGGTGGCTCTATCATTTTGTCTGCCCGCTTGAACGATAGCCCCCGGGTGATGTCATTCTTGCTTGATACGGGAGCTGACGGAATGGCTATCCGCCGTTCGTTGGCAGATAGCATAGGACTGAAAGTCAGTCATTCGCAAGAAGCGAGTGTTGTAGGCGGACGGAAAACGGTGCAGATATCTGCCGATAATGTACTTCGTCTGTCGGACAGTTTATCATTGAAAAAGCAGAATATTGCAATTTTCGAGAGGGTGCGTAACGGTACGGATGGCATCATCGGGCTGAATCTGATAAGAAAATATATCACTGAAGTGAATTTTGATACGCAAACTATTTCGCTTTATACCTTCGGTGATTATATCTTTCAGAGGAAAGGACGTATGATCCCCCTTAGGGTACCGAGCCTTATCATGTTACCTTCCGCATTGAATCTGACCGGGGATAAAAGTATTTCGGGTAATTTTATAATGGATACGGGAGCTAATTATTATTTGATAGCTTTTAGTCGGTTTGTTCGTCAAAACAGGCTGTTACTGAGCGGATTCAAACCCGAGGGAAGTGGGGCGACAGTGAGTTTGGGGCATTCAACACCAGTTTTTTATGGTCATGCACGTTCATTAAAAGTGGGCAGTGTAGTGAGCAAAAATGTACCTGTCACTCTTCAAGCTTCAACGGGCGGTGATTCTTCAAATCATACCGATGTAGACGGATCGATAGGTATACAGTTTTTCAGTGATTTCAATTTTACGATCGACTTATTGAGAAAAGTAGTACACCTGTCTCCTCGTAAGAAGTTAAAGTAAGGCATTCTTTCAGTAATGGCAGTGCAGTTATAGTCAGGGGAATGTTTTGCGGAAGTATACCGGTCGAATGAAGAACATCATTAAAAAATGTTCAATAGAATTAATAACCTGGAGTTTTTTGAGTTATCTTTGTTGTAGCTAATTAAACAATAAAAAGATGACTGTAATTTTTCCTTCACCCATTTTCGGTCCTGTTCATTCCCGCCGTTTGGGTGTTTCTTTGGGAATAAATTTATTACCGGACGACGGTAAAGTTTGTTCGTTCGATTGCATTTACTGTGAATGCGGCTTCAATGCCGAGCATCGTACAAAGAAGCTTCTTCCCACCCGTGAAGAGGTTCGTACAGCCCTTGAAGAAAAACTAAAAGATATGCAGGCAAATGGTCCTGCTCCCGATGTACTGACATTTGCCGGAAATGGTGAACCGACTGCACATCCCCATTTCCCGGAAATCATAGATGATACTCTTGCACTTCGGGACAAGTATTTTCCGAAAGCGAAAGTCAGTGTATTAAGTAATTCTACATTTATCGACCGCCCTGCTGTATTTGATGCACTGAATAAGATAGATAATAATATCTTGAAACTTGATACAGTGGATGAAGAATACATTCACCGGTTAGATCGTCCGAATGGAAAATATTCTGTAAAGAAGATTATCGAGAAGATGAAAGAATTCAAAGGAAACTGTATCATTCAAACTATGTTTCTCAAAGGGAGTTACCTGGGAAAGGATATGGACAATACCTCAGATAAGTTTGTACTTCCCTGGTTGGAGGCGGTGAAAGAAATCGCGCCCCGGCAAGTGATGATTTACACGATTGACCGTGAAACCCCTGATCATGATTTGCAGAAGGCAACTCACGAAGAGTTGGACCGGATTGTAGAATTGATTAAGAAAGCCGGCATTCCGGCAACAGCTTCTTATTAATTATAAAACAGAAAGCATACCAACAGAATTTTTCAATTATCAATGATATTATCAGGATTCCTTCAATCAAGATTGATTGGAGGAATTAATGTGTATTTATTGTGTTTAAACAGACAAAAACAGAGAAAGCAAATAGAGATTTTTTCGTAAGTATTTTAATGCCAATCCCATATGATATTCTACAGTTTTTTCACTGATAGACAATTGCTCGGCAATTTGTTTATAGGTTAAGTTTTGCTCCCGGCTCATGCGAAAGATTTCTTGCTGCCGTGGAGGCAATTGTGATATTAGTACTGAAAGATACTTTTTTAAATCGGATAATTCCAACTTATTTTCTTCTTCATATTCTTGTTCCATTGCTTGTAGAACAGTAACTTTCAGAAATGAGTAGTTTAATTTTTTGCGTGAATAATTAAAAATCATATTACGGGTAATGATAAAAAGAAACCCTTCAAAAGGCTGCTCTTCATCTATCAGATGTCTTGCTTCCCAGAGTTTGATGAAAACCTCTTGTACCACTTCTGCGATATCTTCAGAAGAAACTAGATAAAGCCGGGTAAAGCCATAGACCTTTTCCCAGTAATGTTTATATAGAAATGAAAAAGCATCTTCATCTCCATTTTTAAACCTTCTAATCAACTCTTTAGATATCATTTTATCTTTTTGGGACAAAATTAGCTAAATACTTTCTAAAAAAAAAATTGCTTTTTCACCAGGGTCTCCAATTTTTGATGTGTATTTAATAATAGAATAACAAATAATAGAGAAAAGTAATGAGTTATAAAAGTGAATTAATTAGAAAATTATTTTCAGACAGACTGAAAAAAGACGAATTAAAGGATCTGTCCGAAATAGATATGATAGAGCGCAAAATGAAAGTGCAATGGGAGGAACAAAATCCGATAGCGGAAAACTCGGAAAGAGTAGATCCGGAAATCGGAGATTATATTTGGGCTAAAATAGTCAAAGAATATAAAGTACGTTCGAAACGTAAGTCAATTCGACAGTTCTATTATCCGTTGGCAGCAGCCTGTGTGGCTTTAGTCGCAGTTTTGGGAGGTTGGCTTTTTTATGTGAATAGTGATTTCTTCGTTAAAGAAGAATTTGCTGAGGTAGTAGCCACCCGGAATATGTTGTATCAGTTGCCCGATAGTTCTGAAGTATGGATGTATCCGAATAGTTCCATCCGTTTTGCCAAGAACTTCAATAAAGACAGAAGAGTATGGTTGGAGGGTAGTTCCATGTTCCATGTACGTAAGCAGCATGGGAACACCTTCAAAGTTTATATTGATAAAGCCTTTATCGAAGTAAAAGGTACCCGGTTTCTAGTAGATAAAAAAGAAGCGGGAAATAATGAGATTACGCTGTTCAACGGTTGTGTTGAGTTTAATGTAGAGGCGACCGGCAAACAGATAGTAATGAAGCCCATGGAAAAGATTTTTTATAACTCAGTTAATGCGGAAATAGGAATACGGAAGATTGAAAATATAGAATGGCAGGATGGTAAATTCAAGTTTGACGCTATGCCGCTTAACCGCCTCATTTCTATCATTAATCAGATGTATCATGCTAATATAGTGTATGAAGGTAAGGACGAAACTTCTCCGTTCAGTGGTACCATTCGTCAGGAGGAAGCGTTGGATGATATTATTCTCAAAATCTGTTTCCTTATGAATTTGAAAGAAGAAAGAGTAGGTAACACAATCATTATCAGAAATTGAATTTTAATAAACTATATGTCTAATCTAATAAAATGAGAACATGAAAAAATGTATTTTTTTGTATCGACAGCGGTATTTGAGCTATCTCGTATTACTCTTATTATTATGGCCAACTGTGATGTTAGCAGCACAAGGGAATATTCAGATAAAGGGAAAGTTCTCTCTCAAGGAGGCTATCCGGTATATAGAAGAAACGAGTGATTATACTTTCTTTTATAAAGATAGTGACTTGAAAGATAAATCAAAAAAAGAGATTAATTGTAGTGGTACAATTGAGGAAGTCTTGAAAAATCTATTTAATGGAAGTGGAGTTAATTATATAATTAAAGGAAAAGAAGTCATTTTTAAAGTAGCAAATGCTCAAAATGCCGAACAGCAACAGCCGAAAAAACGTGTAATTACAGGTACTATAATTGACGGAGAGACAAAAGAGCCTATTATTGGAGCTAGTGTATGGTTGAAAAATAGCTCATCAGGTACTGTTACCAACTTGGACGGTCACTATTCTCTTACAATTGAAGGTATTGGTGGTGTACTAGAATTTTCATACATTGGTATGAAGAAGCAGGAAATAGCTATCAGCAATAAGAATGTTATTGATGTAATATTAAATCCGGATACAAAGAAGCTGGACGAAGTTGTAGTAGTAGGTTACGGACGTCAGAAGAAGGAAAGTGTTGTAGGTGCTATTTCTTCATTGGATGTGGGTGAACTCAATATACCGGGTTCTAACATCTCCAATGTACTGGCGGGGCAACTGGCAGGTGTTGTCTCTATGCAGGCATCCGGTGAGCCGGGTAAAAATAGTGCTTCCGATTTTTATATCCGTGGTATAGCTTCTTTTAAAGGTAACTCTACTCCGCTAGTTCTGGTTGACGGTATCGAACGGGAACTGGACTTGGTTGATGTAGATGATATTGCTACATTTTCTATCTTAAAAGATGCTTCTGCTTCGGCAGTATATGGTGTACGTGGTGCGAATGGCGTTATTTTGATTACTACCAAGAAAGGCAGTGAAGGCAAACCTCGTATTAATGTACGTGCGGAAATGGGTTTTAAAACTCCGACACGTATGCCGCAAATGGCAAACTCTGTACAATGGGCCGAGATGTATAATGAGGCTAAAGGCCTGACGGGTAATGGTGATGGAGGCTATTCATCGGAAGCTATTCAAAAATATAGTGATGGTTCTGATCCTGATTTATATCCAAATGTAAATTGGTTAGACCAGATGTATCGAAATTTGGCTTCGAGCGAACGTGTGACATTGAACCTTTCTGGAGGCGGTGATATTTGTAAGTATTATGTATCAGGTGGTTTTTATAATGAAGGCTCTATATTTAGAAACGCCGGGGATGTTTATGATTATAATTCTTCTATTCATTATACAAAATTCAATTTTCGTGCCAATATGGATTTCTCCGTTACACCGACTACAACATTCAATGTGAATTTGGCTAATATTTATGAAAGTTCGTGGGGACCGGGAGCTACGACATCTGATATTTGGGGATATGCATTTAACACCTCTCCAAATGCATTTCCTGTGGAATATTCTGATGGTACTCTTTCTGCACCAAGTGCAGCCAGTGGTAGTAATCCATGGAATCTGCTGGTACATTCCGGTTATCGTGAGCAAAGTTGGAATTCAGCCCAATCATTGATTGGTGTTACTCAAAAATTGGATATGATAACTCTAGGGTTAACTGCCAATATTAAATTTTCTTGGGATGCATCTAATAATACGTTGCAAGTTCGTTCAAAGACCCCACCTCAGTTTCATGCAACAGGTCGAAATGAAGACGGTTCATTAAATTATAAAACAATATATGAGGGTTCCAATAATCTGTCGTATGCTGCTCCAGTGACCGTATCTAAGATTACTACTTATATGGAAGGTTCTCTTAATTATACTCGTTTATTTGCTCAAAAACATCGGATAGGAGCTTTGTTTTTGTACAATCATAAAATTTATAAGTTATTGACAGCAGAGAATCAGAAAAAATCATTACCATATAAAAGTCAGGGACTGGCAGGACGTTTGACTTATGCTTATATGGATAGATATTTTGCCGAATTCAATATGGGATACACTGGTTCTGAGAACTTTGCTCGTGGCCATCGTTTTGGATTCTTTCCAGCTTATGCAATAGGTTGGATGGTGTCCAGTGAGAAATGGTTTGAACCGTTGACTAAAGTAGTTAATGATCTGAAATTGAAAGCGTCTTATGGTAAAGTGGGTAATGATGACATTGGAGCCTCCAGAAGATGGGCTTATGAACCTTCTGTCAATACAGTAACAGGATGGTCATACGGAAAAACTGCAAATCAGACAGGTACTGGTTATCGTGTAGGAGAAATTGAGAATACAAATGTTTCTTGGGAAGAGGCAACTAAGGTAAATGCAGGTATTGAACTTCGTTTGTTCGAAAAATTAAAGATTCAAGCTGATTATTTTTATGAAGAACGTAATGGTATCTTTCTGGCTCGTGCTGGGCTACCGGCTATTGTCGGCCTTACTACTACTCCATATGTAAATGTAGGTAAAGCGAAGGTATCTGGTCTAGATGGAACACTGGAATATCAGCAACAGGTAGGTAAGGTTTTACTGACAGGTCGCGGAAACTTTACTTTTTCGCGTAACCAGATGTTGGATAATGATGAACCAGATTGGGAATATAAATATCAAAATTCTATTGGCAAACCGTTTGGCCGTAATGGTGCAGCGCAACGTAAGGGATTTATTGCTTTGGGATTTTTTGAAAGTCAGGCAGAAATAGATAATAGTCCGAAACAGATGTTTGGTGAATATAGGGTTGGTGACGTTAAGTACAAGGATGTAAATGGAGATGGTAAAATTGATACGTATGACCAGATTGCTATTGGCTATACTGATCTTCCTGAGATAACATACGGGTTCGGATTGACAGCAAAATGGAAGAATTTTGATGCAAGTGTATTTTTTCAAGGGGTAGCGCGTACTTCTATCTATTTAGCGGGTACACCTTTGCGTCCTTTCAGTAGTGATAATATGGATCGTTCTGCTATCTATGAAGATCTTTATAAGTATTCATGGAAAACGACCAATACTCCTGAACAGAATGCTTCTGCTAAATATCCCCGTTTGAGTTACGGTGCAGAAGCAGGCAGTTCTAACAATAGCCAGTCGTCTACTATGTGGTTACGTGACCGTAGTTTTCTTCGTTTGAAAAACGCAGAAATAGGATATACATTGCCAAAAACCTGGTTGAACAAGACCTTTATTAAGTCTTTTCGTTTCTATATCGCTGGTACGAACCTTCTTACATTCAGTAAGTTTAAATTATGGGACCCTGAATTGCTGGATACTACCAATGGAGCAAAATATCCGAATAACATGACCGTTACTATCGGCCTAAATGCTAATTTCTAATCAATAATACAGAATCAATATGAAACTATCATTAGTAAAATATATATTGTTATTTTGCGGGGTTATTCCTTTGTTAACTTCGTGTGAAAGTTTTCTCGATAAACAGGAAACGGAAGATCTTACTTTTGAACAACTTTGGCAGAAGAGAGCATATACACGCGGGTATTTCTTGAATGCAATGAGTTTTTTGCCAAATGATTTGACTGGCTATGTTAGTACTCCTCAAAGCACTGCTACTGATGAATTGATCAATGCATCGAATGCAGCTGCTGAGTCAATGAATACGGGAGCTTGGAATGCATCCAGCGTACCAGGTGCTAATTTTAATTTGTATAACGGAATACGTGAATGTAATATTTTTATGCAGAATGTTTACAGTTGTTCAGATCCTACCGTAACACAGGAAGAAAAGGATGAATGGTACTGGTATACACGTTGGGCACGAGCATATTATTACTTCTTGATGATGCGTAATTACGGACCTATATTTTTGTTGGGAGATGAGATATTGCCATATGATGCTACGACAGAATCTCTATATCGTCCGCGTAATACTTGGGAACAATGTGTTGATTATGTTGTAAATGAAATGACTCAATGTGCTACCTACTTTAAAGAACACGGGAAAACAACTTGGACGGTAGATGCAGAATATGGGCTACCTACCGAGGGAGCTGCTTTAGCTGTGATTTCACGGTTAAAACTTTATTCAGCCCGTGATCTATATAATGGTAATAGTTTATACAATACCGTAAAGAATCCTACAACACCCGATTTTCCGGAATTATCAGATCAATATCTGTTTCCTCAAACTTATAGTAATGAAAAATGGAAAGAAGCAGTGCAGGCTGCCAAAGCTGTCATAGATTTGGGAGTATACGAGTTACATAGAGACGCTTCAGATGACCCGTATGCTAATTATCTTGGCATTACGCAGGTAGATTGGAACAAAGAACTTATCTGGACTACCGGATATGCAAGTCGGGCTATTATAGCCAGAAGAACGACTCCGACGGGTGTAAAGACCAAAAAAGGAGGTAATGGAGCAGCTTATGGAGCACTAGGACCCTCGCAACAACAGGTGGATGCTTATGCGATGGATAATGGTAAGTATCCGATTACTGGATACGAGATAGATGGAACTCCTAAGGTTGACGAAAACTCTGGATATAGTGAAAATGGTATAACTGAATTTGCAAATCCTTTTCTTGAATATTTAAGTAAAGGTGACACATATCAGGCTAAATATTATAAAAGAGCAACTCGGAATATGTTTATTAATCGTGAACCACGTTTTTATATAGCTGTGTATTGGAGTGATAGTTACTGGAGATGCGGTCCGGGTAAAGATGACTATGTATTGTGTAACTTGGCAAAAGATGGTAATTCAAATACTTCTCATGACCATTCGAGAAGTGGATATCTAGTTAATCGTTTTTGTGATCATACTGCTAGTTTTGTGAATAATCAACCGGGTAATATGGTATTTCCGACATTCCGTCTTGGAGAAATTTACTTAAACTTTATTGAAGCAGCTTTGGAATGGGAGAAAAGATCGAGAGACAGTCAGTATCGTACAACAGCTATGGAGTATTGGGCTGATCTGCGTGCTCGTTCAGGTATGGATCCAATAACGGAAGTCTATCCGGAAGCTACAATAGACCAATTGATAGAACTTTGTCGCAGAGAACGCAGGATAGAACTTGCATTTGAAAATCATCGTTTTTTTGATACTCGTACATGGATGATTGCTACAACTACGGATAATGGACCTATCTATGGTATGAATGTAGAGGCACAGGCTGTTAACATGGAAGATACTCCGGATACTTTTTGGCGTAGGACAGTAGTTCAAAACCGTGTGTTTAGAGCTAATCACTTTTTATATCCGTTCAGTCAGAGAGAACTAGACCGTAACAAACTATTGACCCAAAATTATAATTGGAGATAGAATTATAGCATTAAAACAATCTAATCAGATTTTAATTTATATGAAGACAAAAATATATATCCTTTCGTTGTTAGGCGGTTTGTTGCTGACTATGGTGGCTTGCTTGAACGATGGAAAAGACGATTATCTGGATGATTATGAATCATTCCTTTGCATTTTGAATAGTAATGAGCAGGATATTACCTTTTATAATACTGGAGAGTCTGCTGCTTACAATATAACGATTGACAAAGGTGGAAACGACCTGAATATGTTAGCTTCAGCTACATTGAAAGTATTGAATGAGTTCGATATTGAATATTACAATAATGAGAATAAGACTAATTTCAAGCCATTGCCTGCTGATTGTTATGAATTGCCTTCCGACATGACCGTCTCTTTTGGAGAAAAAGAACTGTATAAGATTAAAACGGTAACCTTTCATCCTGAGAAAATTTCTGTATTGAGTACGGGTAATTTCACTTATGTGTTGATGTTGGAGCTTACGGACGGTACTTCTACCATTAATGAAAAAAATAAGTATATCATCGTGAAGCCTACTGTTTATCAGCCTGCTTTCTCTCTTTCAGAGTCAGGATTTAAACTTCCGTTTACTATTACTGAAGGTGTGACTGAGTATATATATGAGCTTCCTGTGACTTTGAATACTGCTCTCACAGAAGATATAACCTGCGATGTAACAGTTAAAAAGGAACTATTGGATGAATATAATGCTACATCTCCCATTGAGTATTCATTAATATCAGACAAGGGCAACAACTATACTATCGGTAAACTGACCTTTAGCAAAGGTAATGTTACAGCGAATCTGACCGTGAAGATTGATATAACTAATCTAGAAGGGAACTTTGCACTTCCGTTAGAAATAACTTCTACAAAATATGCCTTTTCCGGTGAAAATACAGTTATTATCGGATTACAGAATTCAGCACCGAAGATTACGCTCACACCGGATATGATGACCTTGATAGGCACAAATTTTGCTGACGGTAATGGATTTGCCGACTGGTTGGATGGCAAATTGGCTACTCAGGCACAAGTTACTTACGGAGGAGGTGCGCCCGCCTTCCCGCATCAAGTGGATATTCATCTGAATAGTGCTATTTCCAAGTTGAGAGTAAGATATGCAACTAGAAATACTAATCAGCATCCTACTAAGTTCATCATTTATGCTAGTAATGATGGCGCAAACTGGAAAGAAATAAAAGTATTTACCGCAGAAGCAGACGGTCTTCCAGTATCGGCTACCACTTATTATGATACTTGTCCGACGATGTTGCTAGGCGATTCATATACTTATGTTCGTTTTGAGGTTCATAGTTCTACTAATCCGAGTAAATTTAATACATGGGCACTCTCGGAGTTTGAATTATATGGTAAATAACTGCTCTCTCTTAAATCTAACAAATAATTAATCTTAAGGGCTGGCAAGGGGATAATGCAGTGATGCATAAATTCTTTTTAGTCAGTCCTTTTTAAACGAAAAGAATATGAAGAATTATTTTTTATATGTATTCATATCCCTGTTTCTTTTTTCCTTGTCGTCCTGTAAAGATGATAAGGATGTGGTGGCTGTATTGGAACTAGGTTTGGAAAATGCAGATTTTTATAAAGAAGCAGGCTCTGTTGTTATTGATGTAAAATCACTTCCTGCAGATTGGACCGCTTCTGTGGATGTGGAAGGAGAACAGTGGTGTAAGACTGAACCTGTCAATTCGGGTGCAGGTGTGAAGATTAGTGTGATAAGTAACCCGAACAAAACTGTCCGTAATGCTTCGGTGGTTATCAATAATGGAAAATTGAATAAGAAGATTCTTGTACGTCAGTTAGGTACTGATACTGATATTTTAGTATCTCCTTTCGCTTTTACTTTGCCTCCGGTAGGTGGAACAGTCGCTTTTACTGTCACTACCAATCTGACGGAAGCGGAACTGGATGTCACCTATCCTTCTTGGATAAAGAAAGAGGTAGACACACGTGCTGCAACGATTGAAATACCTTATAAGTTTACCGTAGATACTCATGAGGGAAGTAGTGTACGTACGGAGAAGATAGTGATAAAGGATAAGAACTCTAATATTTCAGCAGAAGTTACAGTTATTCAGAATGGATTGGATGGATATACATTTGGTGATACTGAAGGAATTGCGGATGATGTTCAGTTGGAAGTAGTCAGAGGGGAAGCATCTACGGCACATGGTGGTGAAGGGATTGAAAAATCTTTTGATAGTGATATGAGTACTATTTATCATTCTAATTATCCTTTTGCAGAAGGGGTTACAAGCCATTATCCGGTCATGTTGACTTACTATTTCAAGGAAAATACGGAAGCACTTGATTACTTTATCTATTATCCGCGTATAAGCGGTTCGAACGGGAATTTTGGTGAAGTGGAAATTCAGGTATCGACTGAAGAACACCCGGCTTTTGAAAGTGTAACGAATGAAACCAATTTCGATTTCGGTTCCAAAGGTGCGGTAGTATCTTTTTCTTTTGATAACACAATACAGAAACCGAAGGCAGTTCGCCTGATTATTAAGTCCGGTGTGAATGGGCATGCTTCCTGTGCGGAAATGAAGTTCTTTGCTAGGAATCCGGAAGGTTTTGACCCATTGACCCTTTTTATGGATGTTACTTGTTCCAAGTTACGGTCTGATATAACAGAGGAAATGATAAAGGCCTGTACTTATCCATTTTTTAAGAACATAGCTTATTATATGCTGAAAGATAAATATCCGGCTGACTTCCGTATTGCGGATTTCAAACCTTATCAACATCCAGATATACAGGCTACTATCAATAAGACAGGCACTTATAGTCTATTGGATAATCCTACGGGTATCTTTGTGAAAGCGGGAGAAACATTGATTGTCATGGTAGGTGAAACGCACGGGCAACATTTGAGTCTAAGAGTACAGGACATGGATACCCCTAATGCTGATGGTTTCAATAACAGCATTTCTTATAGCTTACGCACAGGTATAAATAAAATTGTTTCGGAGAAGAAAGGGTTAATCTATGTGATGTATCATGTCAATGGTAATCCGGTAGACTATGACGAGGTAAAGATACACTTTGCGTCAGGAAGTGTTAACGGATACTTTGATGTAGCAAAACATACCCGTGAACAGTGGGGTACTTTACTAAACGGAGCTGTCGATGGCTATTTTGATGTTGTAGGGAATTATGCTCATCTCACTTTTCCTGTCAGCAAACTAAAAAGTACATCTAATGGGAGAGATTTAATTAACCTTTTTGATGATATTGTATATAAGGAACAGATATTCATGGGTTTGAGAAAATACAACAATAATGGTGGCATCGGTACGGATACCGACAATCGTATGTTCAGAAACCGTATGTATTTCAATGTCATGTACGGACAGGGAGATTATATGTATTCCACTTCTTATCATACGGCATATCATTTTTCAACGATGGATAATCTGTGCAGTGTAGATCAAATGAAGACTAACAACTGGGGGCCTGCCCATGAGGTAGGGCATAGTAATCAAACCCGTCCGGGACTGAAATGGTTTGGAATGACCGAAGTAACAAACAATATTTGTTCGATGTACATTCAGAAATTATATGGAATTAATTCCCGTTTGCTAACTACAACGCCAAGTAATGCTTACAGTAATTACTACGAGCATGCAATGACTTTAGCATTCGGGAATAATGATATTTTTCATGCAAAATTAGGAGATGTATTCGATAAATTAGTACCTTTTTGGCAGTTAGAGTTATATATGGAATATGTATTAGGAAAAACGGATTTTTATAAGGATGTATATGAATATATACGTGTCAATAAGGACTTGCCTACCGATGGTGAACGTCAAATAGAGTTCGCCTATAATTGTAGTAAGGCGGCAGGATTGGATTTGACGGATTTCTTTGTAAAATGGGGTTTTCTGAAATCTGGTTCATATGAATTCAACGACTCTTATGGCGATGGAAAAGTGGTAGTGACGGAAGCTCAGGTAAGTGCTCTTAAAAATAGAATTCGAAATTTAGGATATTCTGTTCCGAAACATAAGCTGGAATATATCTGTGATAGTAACTTAGAGGCTTATATAAATAATGCAGCCGTAGTTGCCGGAACAGCTACCCGTTCCGGTTCCAAACTATCAATGTATGGTTGGCGGAATGTGGCTGTTTATGAAGTTAGCGATCATGCAGGAAAAGTAATATTTGTATCACCGCAATCTTCGTTTACTGTAAACACTACGTTACCCGAAGATTATAAAGTAAATGCTATTGCAGCGAATGGTGCTAAAACACAAGTAACGTTTTAAATTCATAAATTATGAATAGAAACAGGGATTTTGTGTGGGGAACATCAAAATTTGATGTGTATTTATAGCAAGTGATAAATCTTAATTAAATAAGGCATGAGAAACTTAGAGTATGTATTTTGTACATTAGTAGGTATTTCTTCGATACCTAACACGTTATTGGCAGGACAAGCACAACCGAGAAAAAAGCCGATCAACAAGCAACAACCGAACATCATTCTGATTGTAGCCGATGACCTTGGATATGGTGACTTAAGTTGCTACGGTGCTCATCGCATCTCTACACCGGGTATGGACCGTATAGCTAATGAAGGAATCCGCTTTACACAAGGATTCTGTACGGCAGCTACTTCTACCCCCAGCCGCTACTCTGTTATGACAGGACTTTATCCGTGGACAAGTAAGGACGCAAAAATTCTTCCGGGCAATGCAGCATTGATTATTGATACGGAAAAGATAACCTTGCCTAAATTGATGAAACAGGCAGGCTATGCTACTGGATCCATAGGAAAATGGCATATCGGACTGGGAGACGGTAATGTAGACTGGAATAAGGATGTTCATCCTGGTGCGGCCGAAATAGGGTATGATTATTCATTTATTCAGGCAGCTACGAATGACCGTGTTCCATGTGTCTTTCTCGAAAATGGACGTGTAGTGGGATTAGACCCTAACGATCCGTTGTATGTGGATTACCGTAAGAACTTTCCCGGTGAACCGACAGGAAAGAATAATCCCGAATTGCTTCGTATGCATCCGAGTGTAGGTCATGCCGGTTCGATAGTAAACGGGGTTCCTCGTATCGGATTCCAGAAAGGTGGTAAAGCGGCACAATGGAAAGATGAAGAAATGGCGGAATTATTTCTAGATAAAGCCAAACAGTTCGTCAACGACCATAAAAATGCTCCTTTCTTTCTCTATTACGGATTACATCAGCCACACGTTCCTCGTGTTCCAAATGAACGCTTCGCAGGAAAGTCGCCTATGGGACCGCGTGGGGATGCTATTCTGGAAGCAGACTGGTGTGTATCTGAATTTCTGAAAGAACTGGACCAGTTGGGATTGGCGGAGAATACGATTGTAGTGTTAACTAGTGATAATGGACCAGTGCTGGATGACGGATATAAGGATGATGCAGTGGAATTGATAGGCGATCATAAGATAGCAGGTCCGCTTCGCGGAGGAAAAACAAGTATGTTTGACGGTGGTACACGTATCCCTTTCATGCTTCGTTGGCCGGCAGTAGTGAAGCCGCAGGTTTCTGATGTCTTTGTATGCCAAATGGACTTGCTGGCTTCCTTTGCATCTTTGCTTGGACAAACTTATCCTGAAAAATTGGATAGTGAGAATACGTTGGATGCTTTCCTCGGAAAGAGTAAAAAAGGACGTGAAGAACTTGTTATCGAAGGCATGTTCAATTATGCATATCGTCAGGGTGACTGGGCGTTGATTCCTCCTTATTTTAATCCTTATAGCAAAGAAGACGGTGAGTTTATCGGCTTGGGATATGGATATAAACTTTATAACTTGAAGAAGGACATAAGTCAACAGGAAAACTTGGCAGATAAATATCCGAAGAAGTTGGGTGAGATGATTAATCGTTTCGAATATCTGAAGTCAACTACAAATAAAGTGACACGTTACTAACTTATAATATTTTTTCCAAAAACGAGACCGTCTCAAAATGATTTTGGGATGGTCTCACTTGTGTCTGCAAAAAATGGGCAAGCCCAAACTTCGCTCAGCCAAGACTTGCCCGTGTCCCTAATTTTTTGTATCTTAGGGAATCAAGTACAATAGCCCAAAGATAATGTTTAAAAGTTACACCTCCAACGATAATCAGCTTTTACCTCCATGTTTAGGCGATTTTATCCCCTAGAACGATCCGTTCTTGTCTGCCAACTTTTATTATAATGAAGAAACCGACGGCATGT
>CAUHML010000002.1 GCA_959606905.1 uncultured Bacteroides sp.
CTTTTTATACAATATGTCAAAGAACACTTGATTCTTACTTTTTACACAACCTCCGAAGGAGGGGAATTGGAGATACTCTCGCCTTTTGGGGGATACCTTCGCTTTTTGGGGAGATGCCCTCTCCTTTGTTGAAGCCCCCTTCTCCTTTTATAATATCCTTAATTAGTTTCTTTATCATTCCGTATATTAATTTATATCATTAATCAATCACCCAATGCTTATTGTAAGCAACAGTCTTTTTGGGATCATAATGCATTCCCTCTTGTGTGGGGATATGGAGGACATAGCTCTTTCCGCTTCTGTTCTTTAGAGATGTTTCGCGCAGCCAGGGATTCGCATCCCGGAGTTGCGCGTAGGTGATACCTTGTTTTTTGGCATACTCGCTCAAGTCGTTGATAGGTGTAGATACGGTCACCTCTTTATAAGGAATAGGCGGGTAGAGATGTTCTCTTTTCAGCAGGAACCCGTAACGTTGGGGATTGCTGAAAATCTCTTTAGCTGCCAGCAACCGGAACATGTAGCGGGAAGTTTCTTCTACCAGCCACAAGTCCATGGCATGGCTTGCCAACTGTTTTTCGAGTTGGGAGGAGATGCGCGCCTGTCCTGCGTTGTAAGCGGCGGAGACTGCTATCCAGTCGCCATATTTGGCATATGCCTGTTTGAAATATTTGCAGGCAGCTACGGTAGCTTTCTCGATATGATAGCGTTCGTCCACATTCTCGTTCACTTCCAGTCCGAACTCGCGTCCCGTGGTGGGCATAAACTGCCATAGTCCGGCTGCACCTGCCGGAGAGCGGGCGATACTGTTCAGGTTACTTTCGATCACCATTAGATATTTGAAATCATTGGGGATACCGTTTGCTTTCAGTATCGGTTCGATGATAGGGAAGTATCGGTTGGCACGCTTAATCAGAAGCATGGTGGTGGAGTGCATATAAGTGAAAGCCAATATCTCGCGGTCCATTCGTTCGCGGCGGTCGTAGCGGCGGAGGTCAATCGTTTCGCCGTCAAAGGTAACCTGGGCGGGTACGGTGGGCGAAGTGACGCAATAGGGCACTTCCGACTTGGCGGAATGTTGTTCGTTGACTTGGCTGCTGCCTATCAATGTAGGAATGGTGGCACCAATACAAAACACTAAGATAAGTGTAAGGATATAATTGATTTTAATCTGTTTCTTCATTTCAATTCATCATTTAATTTAATAAGTAAACCTTGAGCCTGACGCGATCACGCCGCAAGGAGGAAACCTTATTCCGGCGCTACGCCGGCGGCAGTGGTTGGCAGCCTCTGCAATAGTAGATGCTGCCGCCCAGATAATTCTCTTTCGCAATGGTTTCTCCGCAACGGGGGCAAGCCATGCCTGCGGTATCTTTTGAGAGACAGGCAACGTATTTGCCGTTCGCTCCGAACAAGTCGCTTTCCGTGCTTCGCCCGCCTAGGTGGTAGATGTCATTCATCGTCTCTTTTATCTGATAGAACAAATTTTCGCGCTCTTTGTCTGTCAGTCCGCTTATTTTTTTCTTCGGGTGGATATGTGTATGGTAAAGGATATCCTGCAAAACACCGTTGCCGAGTCCGGGAATCGTCTGTTCGGTGGCAAGGAAAGCTTTGGCGGATTTCTTCTGTGCGCTGTCGGCATTGATAAGTCCGAGGAAATATTCCGGGCTGAAACCGTCGGACATGACCTGCGGCTTGCTTCTCGCTGTCAGGTAATAATTGGAGAGCACTCCGTCGGCAGCGTCCTTGTCATAGCACATCAGTCCGCCGTACATTCTCACGGAGGCAACGAGGCAACTTTCGTCCTCGAAGGCGATGAGCAGCTGATGTTTGGCGGGTAACTTGGAACCCGGAGCCAGATAGCGCAGGTTTACGCCGTCCGTCAAGATGAGAACCTTGTCTCCTATGGTGATCTCCACCATGCCGCCCTGTGACTGTGCGTGTTCTATCGTCTTGCCGGACAGCTGTTCAGCATACTCCTCGGAACTGCCTGTGAACCAGGCAAACTTGTGAGGACTGAACTGCGTGTACACGTCCGTTATCTTTTTTCCTCTGACCGTTTCGTTCAGTTGCCGGCAGAGAATGCGGGCTTCGGGGGCTTCTATCATCTCGTTTTTCCTTTCAATGTTTACGTCTTCCTTGCAAAGATAACTTCATTTTGTTTTTTTCAAAGAACTTTTCCTGCATTTTATACGTTTTTCTAGTAGAGTTAAAAACATACAATAGAATCAAGATGAATATAGCAATGACCGGAGCTACCGGATATATAGGTAAACATCTTTCCAGCTATCTGACTGAAAAGGGCGGACATCGGGTGATTCCTCTGGGAAGGTCGATGTTTCGCGAAGGTATGTCCGGACTGTTGATTCAAACGCTGGCGCATTGCGATGTAGTCATTAATCTGGCAGGCGCACCTATCAACAAGCGTTGGACACCGGAATATAAACAGGAGCTTTTCAATAGCCGTATCGTCGTCACCCACCGCATCGTCCGTGCGCTGAATGCCGTCAAGACGAAACCGAAACTGATGATTTCGGCTTCCGCCGTAGGTTATTACCCTCCCGAAGTGGAAGCGGACGAATACACCCGTACCCGTGGGGAAGGCTTCCTGTCTGACCTTTGCTATGCGTGGGAGAAAGAGGCGAAACGCTGTCCCGAACCTACACGGCTCGTCATTACCCGCTTTGGTGTCGTGCTCTCTCCCGACGGGGGAGCGATGCAGCAGATGTTACGCCCGTTGCAGGCTACAAAGGTGGCTACCGCTATCGGTCCCGGCACCCAGTCCTTCCCGTGGATAGCACTGCACGATCTTTGCCGTGCCATGGAGTTTTTTATCGGGCATGAGGAGACGCAAGGTGTGTTCAATCTGGTTGCCCCGCAACAGATCTCGCAATACGATTTTACTCACGAAATGGGTAAAGCCTATCAGGCATGGACGACGATTGTTGCTCCGCAACGTGCTTTCCGTATCTTCTATGGCGAGGCGGCTTCGTTTCTCACAGCCGGTCAGAAAGTCCGTCCCACACGTCTGCTGGAAGCCGGTTTCCGCTTTTCCGTCCCCAACGTGGAACGTCTTTTCAAAGGAACCGACCATACCACCGTCAAGATACTTGACCTGAAGCGATACATGGGACTTTGGTACGAGATTGCCCGTTACGAAAACCGTTTCGAGCATGGACTTGTCGATGTGACCGCCACTTACACGCTCCGTCCCGACGGCCTGATTCGCGTAGAGAACCGGGGATGCAAACGTAATTCCCCTTATGATATTTGCAAGACCGCCAACGGGCACGCCAAGATTCCCGACCCCGCGCAGCCGGGCAAACTGAAAGTCTCTTTCTTCCTCAACTTCTACTCGGACTATTACGTGCTCGAACTGGATGAGGAGAATTACAACTACGCCCTCGTAGGCAGTAGCACCGACAAATATCTCTGGATACTGAGCCGGACTCCGCAACTGCCGGAGGATATAAAGAAAAAACTCGTCACCGCCGCCGAACGCCGCGGATACGATACCAACCGGTTGCAATGGATTGAGCAATTCTAAAGGCTACCAGCCTGACTGCGACACGCCGTGCAACCGGAAAACAGGATTATGGATTACAAAAACAAGATTATGGAGTACGAAATTATTCATCAGCCCGAACAGAATTTGTTCAAGACAGAAGTGGACGGCCGCACCGCCTTTGTACAATATCGCCTTTTAGGTGATTCGCTCGATATTATCCACACGATTGTACCCCGTCCCATAGAGGGGCGCGGAATAGCCGCCACATTGGTGAAAGCTGCCTATGACTATGCACTGGCCAACGGTATGAAGCCGAAAGCTACCTGCTCGTATGCGGTAAGGTGGTTGGAGCGCCACCCGGAACTGGATAAAGGATAAAAGGATATGAATATGATGTGCGTTCCGAGTGGCAACTATATAGAGAACTGGTTGTGATGTTGTTACAACTTGAATGAGAACAGTTCAAGTAGTTCTTCTTTTTTCAAAGGCTTTGTCAGAAATGCATTGCAACCTGCTTCCATGGCGCTTACCCTGTCAGCGTCGAAGGCATTGGCGGTAAGTGCGATAATGGGGATGATAGGATTCAGCTCCCTGATTTTCCGTGTCGCTTCCAAACCTCCCATAATCGGCATTTTCATATCCATAAGGACGATGTCGAACTCTTCATCGCGTACTTTTTCCACCGCTTCCACTCCGTTCACCACACGGGTGATCTGGTATTCCTTGAGGATATGTTTCACTAACGAGTAATTGCTGTCGTTATCTTCGGCAATCAGTATTTGCAGGTCTTTTCCGTTTATACCTTTTAAAGATATGGAGTGGTTCAAAGAAACTGTCTCTTGTGTCTGTGTTGGTTGTGGCGTTGCTTTCGGATCGATGTTTTCCTGCATACTTACATCACATGGAATCCATGCCCAGAAAGTGGAACCGACACCGGGCGTGGAAGTAAATCCTATTTCTCCTCCTGCGCCTTCGATAATTGCCCGCGAAATGGCTAATCCGAGTCCTGTTCCCTGTGCGAATTCATTGAGTTTCTGGAATCGTCCGAACACCCTGTTCTGCACCTCATACGGAATGCCGACACCCGAATCTTCGACATAGACCTTGATTCCTCCGTTTTCGAGACTGTATCCCATTTTGATATGTCCGCTATGCGTACATTTCACAGCATTGGTAAGGAAATTCATCCAGACCTGTTTGAGGCGGTTTCTGTCCAAGAATATCCAGCAATCCGGACCGGAATTGCCGAGGATGAACTCTACCTCCGGATTAGTGATCTTCGGTTGGATCATTGTATAAAGTTCACCGGATACTTTTGCCAGATTGAACTTTTCCCTCTTGCGTTCGAGGATGCCCGACTCGATTTTGGAAAGGTCGAGAATATCATTAATCAACCGTAACAGCAGGTCGTTGTTCGATTCGATAATCTCCATGTATTCCGCCTTTTCTTCGGGGTCGTCACAATTTACCATGAGGCCGGAAAAACCGACAATGGCATTCAACGGGGTACGTATCTCATGGCTCATATTGGCCAGGAAGGCTGATTTGAGGCGGTCGGAAAGTTCGGCTTTGTCTTTCAATATCTTTAGCTCTTGTGCCATTTTCTCCCACTTCGTATTGTTGAAGCCGATGCCTGTGTAACGGATTATTTTTCCTCTTTTGTCTCTTTCCACTTGAATGCCGGTGATGATTAAGGTCTGCCATTCCTTATTCCATTTCGTTTTGGAACGGTACTGGAAATTGAATTCTTGCTCTTTTCCTTCTATCATTCCCTCGAAATATTTGCGTACAAGTTCCCGGTCGTCCGGGTGGGCAGCGCTCAAATATTGGTCGACATCAATCGGAGTTTCAGGGTGATAGTCGTTGACGGGATCATTGAATGCGGTGAACTTCCGGCCTGTCACATCGAAATCCCAGTAAGACATACCGACGGTCTTGAACGTAAGCTCCATTTTATAATTTCTCTCTTTAAGCTCCTCGTTCAGGCGGTGGAGCTTGGAGATATTCTGTCGGAAGCCGGTGAAGCGTATGGTGTTTCCATTCTCGTCCTGTTCGAAAGGAACGCCGATGACATTGCAATATTGCCAGGTTTCATCGTATTTTGTTTGCATGCGGCAAGTGAAGTTGACGGTTTCGTTTTCGCCCGACAACATAGATTGGATGGCGTCGAAATAGGTAGAGCGGTCGTCAGGGTGTACGACACTTTCAAATTCTTTGAGAGTAACAAGCCTGTTGGGGGCGTAGTCGTTGATCGGATCATTGTAGGACTCGAACTTCTGTGTGGATACGTCGAAGTCCCAATGTACGATATTGCTCACCTGCATGGCCAGCTCGCGCTTTGTTGTCAGGTCTTGTGTCTTTTTCAACATTTGCACTTTATCCGTTACATCCAGTTGTGTACCGACAATCAATAACTTTCCACGGTGTTCGGAAGATAAGCGCATCCGGCTTTCGTAGTGACGGTATTGCCTTTCTTCCTTGTTATAAAAACGCAGGGTGGTGTGCACCTGTTGCGTTTCCTTGTTTATCAGTTGAGCGAACAGTTGCATTAACTGTATACGGTCTTGCGGATGCAGGATACTTTGCATCTGCTCCAAAGACATTTCTTCTTTTGCTAGCGCGTTTCCGTGTAATGTGCTGAATGTCTTTTTATGCACATTATATATCCATGAAGTCATGTTGGCAGCTTCCATAGCCATTTCCAGATTCTTCTTGCTTTCTTCCGTGCGAAATTCTATTTCCTTGGCACTGGTCACGTCATTAGAAAGCAATATATGGCCGATGATAGTACCTTTATCGGCTAATACCGGCACTACTTGGGCTTCATAAATTATAGAGTTTTTATTTTGGCTGCAGAAATAGGCATCGCTGTTGATACGGTCGAAGTCATACTCAAATTCTAAAGTGACATCCTCACCTCTCTGTATCTTGGATTTTAATTCCTCGTCCATATAAGGACTGTTAAAAAGATTGACTTTACCTATGACTGTTGTACGGTCACTGACTCCATACATTTTCAATGCCTTATCGTTGATTTTACGTAGGACACCATTAGCATCATAAACTTCGATACTCATTGGCAGACTGGCGTAGATGTTTTCTGTAAACAGCAGTTGGTCTTGTGTCAATCCGGCCGCTCCATTTTCTGAAGACATATTCTCATCCTTAGAAGAAAGTGAATTGGTTTGTTTCATTTGTTTCCTATTTTTATTCGTAATCAGGACTGAACTGTTATTTTTATGATTTGCTGTATTGTTTTACAATCCTAATGACAGAATATACGTTTACAAATGTATAATAAAAAACCGATAAGAAGAAATAATGCATGATAAAAAGGAAAATCTGAACAATTCTTGTTGTTTAATTGTGGATAACGGATTGTTAGAAACGGTGTGCTTTCGTTTTTACTTATTTCTTCCACCTTTTCAATTGCGGAAAGAATTCTTTCATGGTGGCGCGTGCTTCATCGATCGTGTACTTTACTTCCGAATCTTTGTTGAACTCGTCGAGATACTTTAGGTTAAGCTCGATCATTTCGTCCATTGTACAGTCTTTGGTGAAATGCCCGTTCTTGTAGCAATACAGGCAATAATCTTGGTTTTTGCTACCGTCCGCTTCTGTTCCGAATGTAGATTCGTCGATCGGCATGGCACAACACTGGCAAATTTTCTGTTCCATTTTTTAGTTCTTTAGTTGGTTAAGGGAATGATAGACAGATCTCTTGTCTCTGTGGACAAATATAGAGTTTTTTCCCGAAAATAGTGTTATCCTATCTTGCTCTTTTTAGCTTTTGTTTTTTACGGGCAGGCGTTTCCATAACTGGCGGGGGATCAGTCGCCAGAAGAAAACGAGCACGCGGTAACGTCCGTCGATGATTACCGTCCGGCGTTTGCGGTTCAGGGCACGGGTAATGGCTTGCCCCACTTTGTCTGCTTTCATTAGCATCGGGTAGTGTTTACCGTCACCTAGTAGGGCGGTGGCAACAAATCCGGGACGGATATCGGTGAAGCGGATATTTAGTTTTTGCAGGTGGGAGAGTTGTTCGAGAGCATCGATATAGGTATTCTGGAAACGTTTCGTGGCGGAGTAGGCGGGAGCTATACCCAAACCTTTGGTTCCTGCGATAGAACTGATAACGGCAAGGTGTCCGCCGCCATGCTGCTTGAAGTAATCGAAGGCAGTGTTCACCATGCGGGTAAATCCTTCGACGTTGGTACGTGCGGTGTTCAGTTCTATGTCGATATCCAGTTCCGGGTTCTGGAAACCGATGCCGGAGCTGAGGAGGAAGAGGTCCATGCCGCCTAGTTTACGGATAAGGGTGTTCAGTTTTTCCGCAGCGTCTGCCTGGGTGACGTCCAGTGACTGGATCTTTATTTGTTCCGGTGCAATGCGTTGGAAGTCTTCGAGTGCCGGTTGACGCCTGCCGGCTATTCCGATTTGCCAGCCTTCTCTCAAAAGATTTTTGGCTACTTCTTGTCCGATGCCGGAGGTGGCTCCTATGATTATGGCTCTTTTCATAATGGTATATGGCTGAATGGGTGATGTATTTATAGGTTTAGTAAATGACGTATGGCGGCCCAAGGGGAGTAGAATATCATTCTCGGTCCGGCGAAGCGCATGGTTTGCCGCATCCGTTCACGCATGACAGGTTTGTAGCAGTGTACGGTACATTTCTTGCACGAACTCTTTTTCTCACCGAACGGGCAACGGTCGAGACGGGCGTGTGCATAGCGCAGCAGTTCTTCGCAGTCGGGGCAAAGAACGGTATTCTTTTCTTTTTTCCGACAGTAGAGGCGTATCATCAGCTCCACTGTTTCCTTTTCGCGTGCAATACGGTTTTTCTTCATTTTATCCGGTTTTGTAGATCGGGTTCACAAAGATAGTGTATCTTTGCGGCATGAAAAAGTTATTGTGCCCGCAATGTAAAATTGCTGCTATGTATGTGAAGAATGAACAAGGGGAAAGACTGTTGGTATATGTACTCGAAAATGGTGAAGTCGTGCCTAAATACCCGGAGGATTCTATGGAAGGCTTCGACCTGACGGAGGTGTTCTGTCTGGGATGTTCGTGGCACGGGTCGCCCAAGCGGCTGGTGAAACGGTAGGTTTTCCGTTATGATAAGCGTTTCCTCGTTTTTTGATTTACGTCAATAAAAGAGGAAGGTGAATCCGGATTTTATTCATGGGATTTTCCGTATCTTTGCGCGCAATTTTAGGACATAGACGTATGGCAACTTCTAAAGAGATGACGGCAGGGCCGGCATTACCGTTGATTTTAAAGTTTACACTGCCGCTTTTGCTTGGCAATCTGCTGCAACAAACGTACTCGCTTGTCGATGCGGCAATCGTTGGAAAGTTTCTGGGTATTAATGCGTTGGCTTCGGTAGGGGCCAGCACATCGGTGGTATTCCTTATCTTGGGGTTCTGCAACGGATGTTGCGGAGGGTTCGGTATTCCCGTGGCACAGAAGTTTGGAGCGAGGGATTATAGCACGATGCGCAGTTACATATCCGTCAGTCTGAAGCTCTCTGTGGTGATGTCTGTCACTATCGCTATTGTTACCAGTATCTTGTGTGCGGATATTCTTCAGATGATGCGTACACCGGAGAATATATTCGAAGGGGCGTATGCTTATCTGCTTGTCACGTTTATCGGGGTACCTTTTACTTTTTTCTATAATCTTCTTTCGAGCATTATCCGCGCGTTGGGGGATAGTAAGACGCCTTTCTGGTTTCTGCTCCTCTCTACGGTGTTGAACATTGTGCTCGATTTGTTTTGTATTTTGGTGCTCGGCTGGGGAGTGGCGGGAGCTGCCATTGCTACGGTTATCTCACAGGGACTTTCGGCGGTGCTCTGTTATATTTATATGTATCGTAAGTTTGACATTTTGCAGAGTACTCCGAAGGAACGGCGGTTCCAGTCGAAGCTGGCTAAGACGTTGCTTTATATCGGTGTACCAATGGGATTGCAGTTTTCCATTACGGCTATCGGTAGTATCATGCTTCAGAGCGCAAACAATGCGTTGGGTACGGCTTGTGTGGCTGCCTTTACTTCGGCGATGCGTATCAAGATGTTCTTTATCTGTACGTTCGAGAGTCTGGGAATCGCTATGGCTACTTATAGCGGACAGAATTACGGTGCGGGCAAACCGGAACGTATCTGGCTGGGGATTAAGGCAAGCGTCTTGATGATGATTATCTATGCGGCGTTTACTTTCGTGCTCCTGATGTCGGGAGCTAAATACTTTGCCTTGATTTTTGTAGACCCCTCGGAAACGGAGATTTTACTGGATACGGAACTTTTCCTTCATATTTCCTGTATGTTCTTCCCTGTGCTTGGATTGTTGTGTGTCTTGCGTTATACCATTCAAGGAGTGGGTTTTACGAATCTTGCTATGTTTTCCGGAGTGGCGGAGATGATTGCCCGTATTCTCGTCAGCCTTTATGCGGTTCCTGCTTTCGGTTTTCTGGCTGTCTGCTACGGCGACCCGTTGGCTTGGATAGCTGCGGACTTGTTCCTTGTTCCTGCTTTTATCTATGTCTACAAGAGGTTGAAGAAGCAGGTGCTTACAAACGCTTCGGTTACGCAAGCAGTGGCATAGGGGTTGCCGGCTTGCGCAACCGGAGAGAGGTTAGTCTTGTATCGGATATAGCGGGTTGCCGCTTTCGTCTACTTCAGTCCATTCTTTTACGCTTACATTGGCGAATGTTAAGGAGTTTTCGTCAATGATCGCCCGGAAAAGATATGAGTTTCCTGCCGCTAGCAGACTGTTGGGGGGAGTAAGCGGAGTGGTGTAGGTGCGTGAGAAACTTTCTCCGTTGACCAGTAATTCCAGTGTTAAAGTCATGGGTAAGGAACTTTTCACAGGCAACATGGTATATTGTACGGTAAAGTCATTGATTCCCATGATAGCGGCCTTGTCATAAGTTGTTTCCGAAGTGATGATTCCGGTAGACAAATCCATGACTGCGCCCGGTTTCGGCGGAGTGATAGAGGCGGAGATAATCTTGTTGAGAGTTATATTGGCACCTCCCGACAAGGCGACTACTATTTGCGTAGCTGCGTGCTGGTAGGTGATCGGAATGTTGATCTGGGAGTTTGTCACGTCTTGGTGCGTAGCGTGCCACCAGAGATAGTCTACTCCATTGGATAAAGGGGCGGATATCCCGTTGGTAAAGGTCGGGGCGGGATTCTTGGAATTGCAGGAAACGGCATAGAAATTATAGATGTTGTTGCTAAGATACATTTTATATCCGTTGTTGCCTGCCAGTACGCCGGGAGAGGAGGTGATGTATGTACCTTCGGCAATAGGATCTCCGGTGATTATGTTCGAGGTATTGGACAGGTAAGCACACAACCAACTTTGTAATCCCTTGCCCATAGGCGACATGGCGCGGGTGATGTTTCTTCCTTCTACGGATGCGCTGAAAGTAACTAAAGTACCCTTTTGGGAAGGATTGCCGTTGTCGTTGCCACTGTCATTGCCGGACGGGTGGTTGTTACCGTTTTCTTCGTTAGGATCGGCGAGGTCGATATAAATGTTGTTTTTGGAGCAGGCTCCTAATAGCAGCATGGCTAATGCAGATACAGCCAGGTACTTTGTAATTCGAAATTTAATACTCATAGTCAGGTTCTTTTTGAAAGTTAATAGTTACACCTATATACATTTCAAAAAGGTTTTGGTTCATGGCATAAGAGTCTTTTTCTTAAAAATCAGGCTCTTTCTGTATGCAGATGATGTCTCCGTAAATGGGGTGACGGAATTCTATGTATTCGGCATGAAGATATAGCCTGTCTGCTTTCTTTCCGTAGAGCTCGTCGCCTAGAATGGGGCAATTCAGACCTTTCGGGTGGGCGGCGTGTACACGTAGTTGATGAGTGCGTCCGGTCAACGGGCAGAAAGCGATACGGGTATGTTTCTCTGAGTTTGTGATGATCTGATACTCTGTGATAGCTTCCTTCCCATGTTCTTCGTCAACGCTCTGGCACGGTCGGTCGAGAGGGTTCGGACAGAGAGGAAGCTCGATCCTTCCTGCCTTTCCGGTTGTACTTATTACTTCTGTTGCTCTTACCTTTTCTGTTTTTCTTGTGTTTCCTGTTGTTTGATTTGTTGTTTCTTCGGTTTCTGTTATGCACCCGTCCAGTAAGGCGATATATCGTTTTTTTATACTTCTGTTCTCAAATTGCGCCTGTAAATGTTGATGTACTTCTTTTGTCTTGGCAACAAGCAGTAACCCCGAAGTCGCCATATCGAGTCGGTGTACGATCATCGGTCCGGTTGCGTCCGGATACTTTTCTTTCAGGCGGTGATAAACGGAATCCATATCCTCCTCCTTTCCCGGCACGGATAACATTCCGGATGGTTTGTTGACTACCACCAGCCATTCATCCTCAAACACGATTTCCAGTTCCGTGTCTTTATGCGTATTGCTTAATAGCGGATTTTCGTCTACCTCCAGTCCCTGTAACATATGTTGTAGAATCGGCTCGCACTTCCCTTTACAGGAAGGATAGTAATATCCATGACGCCGGATTTCGTTTTTGGGAGAGTCCCCCCACCAAAATTCAGCCATTGCCAATGGCTTTAGATGATGAAGATAAGCATATTGCAGTAGCTTGGGTAATGCACATTCACCCGCACCTCCGGGAGGTACTTTCTGAACAGTCTGCTCAAAAATTGTACATAAGTCTTTCACTTCTCCTTTCGCGTTTAACATCCGGAACTGCCCGAATAACTTTTGTTGCAAAGCCGCCGAACGTTCTTTCCGTTCTGTTTTCAAGCTTTCTATGTCCGTCTTGAAACGGTTAACTTCGGTTTCAAGTTCTTCCAGCCGTTTTTTCCATCCCTTCTCTTTCCGTTTGTATTCAGCTTTTTGATATTGACTTTCCCGAATCAAGACGGCTTGTTCTTCTTCGGAAAGTCCGGGCGAGGACTGACGGCGGATTTCTCTGGCCTCCTTTGCTGCTTTTAACTCTGCTTTGGCTTGACTCAACTCCGCTTTAGCCTGTTCCGTTTCTTTCTTCCACCTTTCTTTTGCATCCAGATAGGGACGGCTGTTTTCTAATTCATTGATGCGGATATTGATAGCGGAGATCTGTTCTTCCTCTATTTTGAAGAATCCTTGTGGTTGGAGCAAGTCATAAACAGGAGGAACAAAATAAGTATGCAGATTCTTCCCTGCCAGATTGCCGGAAAAGGCTGCCAGGTAACCGATTCCGCCTTCTTCGTCTTTATCGGTACTTTCTCCCGTTTCTTTTTCCCTCCCTTTTCTTGTCCTTTTTCCTGTCTCTTGTACAATCAATACCCCGAACATCTTTCCAAGCGTCAATTCTTCCTGCCATTCCTTCCGGCTTGAAATATACTCTTTCACTTCTTCCGCCGCTAATACGCACAACGGATGCGGCGTATAGTGGAAAGGATAAGTGAATTTCTCCGGTAGCGCAATATGAGAAACGCTCTTCTTGAAAAAATGTATCATCGGTTTATATATGAATGTGATTATCGGTGCAAAAGTAAAGTAAATCCGCGAATTTTGTTCTATATTTGTTCTGGAGTTTAAATGAAATAAAATGAATGTTTGAATGAAATGGATAAGATAGAAGAAAAAACGAAACTAGCTTTTGTAGGTAACAGTCATATAGCGTTCTGGGCATTGAATATCTATTTTCCGCAATGGGAATGCCTGAACTATGGTGTGCCCGGCGAGGGATTGGCTTATGTCGAAGCGTTTGATGTGGACACATCGGATTGCCAGGTAGTTATTCAGTTCGGAAGTAATGACATCTATCAGTTGAACGATGAAAATGTGGACGGCTATGTAGAACGGTATGTAAAAGCAGTGTTGGCTGTTCCTTCCCGGCAGACTTACTTATTCTGTATCTTCCCACGCAATGATTACGATGATTACAGTACGTCGGTGAATAAATTCATCTGTATGCTTAATCAGAAAATACACAGGAAACTGGAGGGAACGGACATTATCTATCTGGATGTGTTCGACCGTTTATTGCAGGACGGAAGGCTGAATCCCGAACTCACTATTGACGATCTGCATCTGAACGGAAAAGGGTACAGTATCTTGTCGGAAGCCTTGAGGCGAACCTTGGAACAACCTTTGAAACAAGCCCCTGATTTGTAAACTATCCCCGACTTCTTTTGTTCCTGCTTTTATTGCGTAAATTAATGGCATATCAGTTTATTTTTTCTATTTTTGTCCCCGATTAACATTTATAATAACCCCCATAAAGCGATAAGACTATGGAAAAAGTAATTATCAATTCGTACGAAGAATTCGAAAAGCTAGTAGGACAACAAATAGGTGTTTCAGATTATGTGGAACTCTCACAGGAACGCATCAACCTTTTTGCAGATGCAACACTGGATCATCAATGGATTCATGTGGATACGGAACGTGCCAAAGTAGACAGCCCTTATCACAGCACGATTGCTCACGGCTATCTGACATTATCCATGCTTCCTTACCTGTGGAATCAGATTATCCAGGTGAATAACCTGAAAATGATGATTAACTACGGCATGGACAAAATGAAATTCGGTCAGGCTGTGTTGTCAGGACAAAGCATCCGTCTGGTGACTACCCTTCATTCATTGACCAACTTGCGTGGTGTGGCAAAGGCTGAAATCAAATTTGCTATTGAAATCAAAGACCAGCCCAAAAAGGCTCTTGAAGGAATTGCCGTATTCTTGTACTATTTCAATTGATTTAATTCATAACGACATAAGAGAGAAGCTGTTTTCCGTAGCGGGAGACAGCTTCTTGTTTTTTTGTTCGTTATTTTTTTGCTTTCATCGCCTTTAGGGTATTTCTGCGTACAGCACGAATGGCGGGATTCAATAATTCGGGTTCCATGATTTCCAGCATTGTGCGTAGTTCCTGTTGCAGTTCGGGAATGGAACAGGTCAGTTGATAGGCAAGTTTTATGCAAAGAGATTGTACACCGCCCGGTTCATGTCGGCTTATGACACGCTCCAGGCAGAAATCGAGGAAATCCATTCGTGGCGGATTGGCTGCCGGTTGCTGGCTGAGCAGGTTCAGGAGCATCCTTCGTTTTCCTGAGTGCGGACAGGTCATTGCCGCGTCAATCAGTTCGTTTTGTCGCCGGCTCAACCATTCTACATCCTCCTTTGAGAAATGCGTACAAACCCACAATGCCTGATAAGAGACAATATCGTCCTCGTCAAAGATAAATTGATAGACTTCTTCTCTGAGTTGTTCGTCATCTTGTATAAAGTGAAGTATTTCTCTAATATCTTCAATATGCACACGTTCGGATAATCTCGCACGTAGGTTCATGTAACTTTCTTTTTGAGGGTTAACCTTTACTCTTACTTTTTTCGACAGTTGCTTCTTTCAGCTGCAAATGCAGGATCGGATAAGGTTTTCCCATACCGTCCGTTTCGTCCCTTCCGATGATTTGGAATCCCATGTGAAGATAGAAGCTGAGTGCTTTTTCATTCTGCTCGTTTACGTCCACCTTATCCAACTGCTTTTTCCGAGTAGCGTATTCCAGTAATCGCTTGCCGTATCCTTTTCCCTGTTCGCCGGGATATACGAATAACATCTCGATTAGTTCATCGCTCAGTCCCATGAAAGCTACAATCTTTCTGCCGGCATCCCGGATAATGTATAGTTCTACCGCCGGTAAATAATGATTGCGCACCAATGGCTTGTAAAACTGGATATGTTCTTCCGTGAGAAAATGATGCGTGTGGCGTACCGATGCTTCCCAAACTTCCAGAATCTCGTCATAGTCTTGCGGGGCAGGCTGGCATATATTCGGAAGATAGTAACACAAATGGTCGAATATATTCCCGTTGTAAGTCAGTTCCGCCTGATGCAGTACACCTTCATAGATAAATCCGTTCCGTTCAAGCACTTGTTGTGACCGTTTGTTGTGTGGGTAACAATTGGCGGTGATGAGGCTGAGTTGCAGTTCGTTGAAACCGTAGTTGAGTATAGCCTGCACCGCTTCCGTCATATATCCTTTGCCCCAATGCGCTTCGTCAAGCCAGTACCCCAGCATACGGACCTGTGGATTCTCCCGTTTCGGGTCGGGGACGATTCCGATAGAACCGATAAGTTGCTGCGCATCTTTCAGTATCATCGCCCAGATATTCTCTTGGCCGATAAACACATTTTGAAGAATCTCCCGCGATTCTTCTATCGTCTTGTGGGGCGCCCAACCGGCATTATTACCCAAGTTCGGGTTCTGGCAACAGGCAAAAAATGCATCCGCATCCTCTTCTTGAAAAGGGCGGATCAGCAGCCGTACCGTCTCGAGGCTACGGGGCGTCACAGTTTCCTCTGTCTCAGTCTTCTTCTCCATATTCTTTCTTGTATACACATTCTATACGGTTCCCGTCCGGGTCAAGGATGACACTTTCAAAATAGCCGTCTCCCGAAGTGCGCGGCTCACCGGCAATGGTGTAACCTTCGGAACGCATTTCCTCAGTGAAACGAAGAACTTCCTCCTGGCCGGGAAACGTGAAAGCGAGATGTGTCAATCCGACTCTGTTTTCTTCCACCACCGTATTCTGTACATCGGGACGGCTCATCAATTCCAAAGAAGGACCTTCACCGAAAGATATGAAGTAAGACTCGAATCCCTTCTTGGGATTCACATATTTCTCATTGCTTTTTCCACCCAGGAAGCGGACATAGAACTCTTTCAACTCTTCCAAACGGAAAGTCCAAATGGCGATGTGGTGTAGTTTCATTTTTAATCTGATTTTTCTTTTTTATCATTAACTATTACTCTCTTTATTTGGCAGACTGCATCGCGTATTCATAAACAATACGTGAAATATCAGCGATAATCTTACTGTTTTCCGCAAAGCTTTCTTCGGAATCTTTCACAAAGACAGCTATGCTGTAAGTGCGTCCGTCCGGCAAAAGAACAAAGCCGATGTCATTACAGCCTATCTGTTGTCCTTTGGCATTAAGGTCGCCTGTCCCCGTTTTATGTCCTATTACCACTCCTTTATCCGCTAAAGGAGCAACCAGCCGGTCTTGCCCGGTCTTGCATTCTACCATTGTCTGATAGATGAAATCCTTATATTCTTGTGCAAACAACGGTTCCCGTCGGAAAATCTCCATTAATTCGGCAGCAGCCAATGGTGTACTCCAGTTTTGATAACACAAATCCAAATCTTCGTGCATGGCAGTTTCCGTACCGACAATAGCACAATCCCGAATGCCTAACGAATGGATATATCGGTTCACGGCATCCGGTCCGCCCTGATAATCAAAAAGTATATCGCAGGCATTGTTGTCACTCTGCTGAAGTGTGTATCTTAGCAAGTCGGCAATGCTCATCTCAATTCCCCCTTGCGGATATTTATCCCGTAAGGGACTATACGTATCCGGTTTCAAATCCGATTTCTCTATCCTTAGCAGAGTATCCAATGACTGATTCCGTTTCGCCATATAATCGGCTAACGCCAACGCCTGATGAAACTTGAAAACACTCATCAAAGGATAATGAATATCATTATTGACTGTTACCGTATCTTTTTCATCTATGATAACGGCAATCCCTATTTCAGCTTTCTTGTCTTTGATAGCTTCTTTCAGTTGTGTTTCGAGAGAAACACTCCGGCAGGAAAACAGCAGAACGGGAATGAAGCAAAGAAACACGATGAATGAGCGCATAATCAATTTTTTCTTTTTAATAGGTTACTAATTCTTTATCGAAGTCACAAAGGTATGAATAGTAATTTGAAAAAGTAGGGATAACATCTTAAATTCTATTATGACAAAGTTGTAAACAAAGAAATTAGATTTTATTTGCTTATTCCGTTATATAGAAGAGCTGTCCCTTGTGAAATAGGGAGGTATCGCATTTAACCATAGAAAGATAAGTCGTTCAATTTGTAACCTCCGTACTTATGAGTTGTGTCCTGCCTTGAAACCAACGGTTTCAAGGTGCGAAACTGTTGGTTCTGCGGTTTGAAACTTTAGTTTCATACGCTTGAAACCATTGGTTTCTTACTGATGAAACTATAGTTTCTCTTAGCTGGAACTTTAGTTTCACGCAGAGAAAACTATTACCCCCCTAATTTGTGACAGATGACAGCAACTTACCAAATATATTCTTCTGTGTAGCGTTGGTAAGTTGGTTCTTCTTTTATCCCTTTATTACGGAATATTTGTTTTATATAAGCTTGGTCTTTAGGCATAAGTCCCCGTTCTCCACGGTAGAACCGGTAGTATCCTGTTTTCCCATAGTGTCCCACCAGTTGCATTCTGATACTGACCGCATCCTCATAAGGAATTCTGTCAAGCAATCGTTTTAGTCCCCATGCCACATGAACTTTGACAGCGGTCTTGAAACATTCGCATTGGTTTCCGTCTGCAGGATAACGTGCCGGATTGACGATAGAGATATAAAGGTAATCAGTTATTTCATTTTTGGCAGCTATGTAGCGCAGGCATTTCAAGGCTTGTGGACATTGGTCGTTGAAACAACGGGAGAAATTGTAGGGGACAGACAGACTGTCGGGTTCTTCTTTCATTTTGTAGGGTTTATTTTATTTGCGGGATTATTTTGAATATGTACATCTATATTCTCTACAAAAGTAGGACTTTATTTTGATAATGGAAAGTGTTTGGATTGTTTTATTTGTACATAATGTCATTTTAAGATATAAATATTATTGGTGGTGACCATAAGTATTCACTGTAATGTGGTTAGTCAATTTAAATTATAAAAAACATAGGTGTTTACTACATTGCGGAACAACTATTTTGTATCTTTGTAGCTAGGAGATTTTAATTGCATTATTGAACTCTCATACATTGGATTGGGTGAATGCCTCAACGTTAGTTTGGCTATAAGGAGAAGAATATTGGCGCAATTGAAGGACTTGAAGTTGATTGAAAGAATGGGAATTGATGAAAAACAGGACATTGTAAAGTAAGCAGTAAAGGTAAAAGTCTTAAAAACAGACTGAAATGATGAAACTAAAATTTAAATAAAATGCATAAGGTTTGGTTATATGCTCCGGGAGAGAATGCGTCTAAATGGGATGTGTGTCTATCTCAAAACATAATGTGTATTGGTTGGGATGAAATGGGCAATCTTTTGGAATATGCTTCAAAGAAAGAAATGGCAGCTAGGTTGCAGGAAATATATGATAAGCCGGAGGCCTCGTTTAAAAATGACAGCCTGGCATTATGGGAGTTCGCTCATGAGATGCAGGCCGGTGATATTGTTATAGTCAAGAAAGGGCAGAATCAAATAATAGGGCGTGGGATTGTGGAAGGTGATTATGCCTTTGATGAGTCTTTTCCTGATTTTAAGAATGTTCGTAAAATGCAATGGACGAATGCCGGAGAATGGGAGAATATAGGTAAGAATGTCCAAAAGACCTTGACCGATATAACCAAGTATCCGGATTATGTGGAATCTTTGGAGAAACTATTTGAGGATAAATCTCAAAAGCAATATTGGTGGCTTGTGGCTAGTCCTAAGATATGGAGCTTTTCGAAAGCTCCGGTTGGTAAAATACAAGACTATACTCTTTATAATGATAGTGGAAATCAGCGAAGGATATTTCAAAATTTTATTGATGCAAGAGAAGGCGATATTGTTATAGGCTATGAAGCTACTCCTGTGAAGCAGGTGGTAGCTATAGCGGAGATAGTCAAAGCTGCTGATGGACAAAAAATATATTTCAAGAAGACCGAAAGCTTGCTGAACCCGATTGATTATTCGGTTATAAAGGATATACCGGAATTGAGCGGTATGGAATTCCTGAAGAATAAGAATGGGTCGTTCTTCAAATTAACAAAAGATGAGTATAACGTATTGGCGGATTTGATCCGTGATGAAAACCCTATAACAGTCAACAAACGTAATCCTCCATATTCCGGGAATAATTTCCTGGATGATGTTTTTATAAAATCAGAGGAATATACCAAGTTGAGAAGTCTGTTGCTGGCAAAGAAAAATATCATATTACAGGGTGCTCCGGGTGTCGGTAAAACGTATTCGGCAAAACGCCTGGCTTATTCTATTATAGGAGAAGAAGATAGAACTAAAGTAGAGTTTATCCAGTTTCATCAGAATTATTCTTACGAAGATTTTGTGATGGGATATAAGCCGAAAGAAGATGGCGGTTTTGAATTAAGACGAGGTGTATTCTATAATTTCTGCCGGAAAGCCCAAAGTGATCCGGATAAGAAGTATTTCTTTATTATTGATGAAATTAATAGAGGAAATATGAGCAAGATTTTTGGCGAGTTGCTGATGCTCATCGAAAATGATTATCGGGGAGAAAAGCATAAAATCCGTCTTGCATATAACGATGAGTATTTTTCTGTCCCGGAGAATCTTTATATTATAGGTATGATGAATACGGCCGACCGTAGCCTGGCTATGATTGATTACGCTTTACGCCGTCGGTTCAGTTTCTTTGATATGACACCGGGATTTGATTCGGTTGGTTTCAAAAAGTATCAGGAGAATCTTGATTGTGAAGTCTTTAATAAAGTGATTGATGCCGTCAAAGCCCTGAATATTGAGATTGCTAAGGATGATTCGCTCGGAAAAGGCTTTTGTATCGGTCATAGTTATTTCTGTAACCGGGAATCTATTGATAATATGTGGCTTGAGAATGTGATTGAATATGATATTGCCCCTATGTTACGAGAATATTGGTTTGACAATGATAAGAAATTCAAAGAAGAAACGGACAAGTTATTGAGCCTGATAAAATGACAATAGACAAAGGTATATTCATTCGCAATATCTACTATATGCTGACTTATGCTTTTCAGGAGCTTAAGCAGAACAACTATGAAGAAATAGCCGGTGAAGAATTTGAAGAGATTCATGATTTGTTTGCTGAAATTCTGCTTCGTGGCATTTCGTTTCAATTAAAACAGGGGTTGCATAAAGAATATATTTCCTGTCATGGTTCGTTGTCCACATTGAAAGGGAAGCTTGATATATGTGGTACGGTCAATAATCTAATGCGGAAACAACAGAAAATTGATTGTGAGTACGATGAATTATCGGAGAACAACAAGTTTAATCAGATATTAAAAACAACTATTCAATTCTTGCTGAAACATCCGAAAGTCAAATCGAACAGGAAGGCTGCGTTGAAGCGCCTTATGCTCTTCTTTAGTGACGTGGAGGCCGTTGATATCCTGACGATAAACTGGACTACTATGCGCTTTGATAGAAATTGCAAGACTTACCGGATGCTTCTGTATGTTTGCTATTTTATTCTCGACGGGATGTTGATGACTACGGAAAGAGGTGCTTATAAAATGAAGGAATTTTCCGATGAACATATGTGCAGACTTTACGAGAAGTTTGTTCTGGAGTATTATCGGAAACATTATCCGGAATTAAAAGCAAAGGCAACTCAAATAGACTGGAATATTGATAAAGAACAGTCGACTTCCAGTATTCTTCCTATCATGCGGACGGATATTATGCTGACATTTAAAGAACGAACACTGATTATTGATACCAAGTATTATAGTAGGTCAATGCAGTCCCAATTTGACAAAAGGACTATCCATTCTAATAACCTATATCAGATTCATTCTTATGTAATGAATTACGATACTAATCATACGGGGAAGGTGGATGGGATGTTATTGTATGCCAAGACAGAAGAAGATATAACGCCTGATGGACAGACGACATTTAGGGACGGAAACGTCATATATTACAGGACACTTGACTTGAATCAGAATTTTGAGAATATCAAGAAACAGTTGGATGGATTTATAGGGCAAGGTTGAACAATAATAGACTTATGAGAATAGAGAATTTGGTTATTAATTGTACTGCAAGATATCCTCGGACTTGTAGGAGAACACCTTTTGAAGTGGTAGTATACGAACTAAACTATTCTTCGGAAGACAAGGATCTTATGGATTTGCTTAGAACAAAGGCGGAAGAGCTTGCACGGCAAGTAAATCCTGGTGCTGCAAACAATTCTATGCATGAAAGATCTCCTGAACGTATTTTGGCTGATTGTATAGCAGGAGTTGTATCGGAATATTTTTGGAAACTTTATTTGAATTCCGAAGAGAATGTCGTATCAGAAACCGAATTTGATGATGCGTCAAGGCAAATAGATCTTAAAGTAATATCTAACAATAAGAAAATAGAAGTAAGATCCTCATTTCCGAGAAATGGAATAGAATTTGCGATATGTCATCCGTCTTATGAATTCGATGTGATTGGTCCATATAGTAACAATTACAAACCTGGAGAAATACAGAAAGATTACTATGTTAGAACTTTGTTTCATTTGTATAATCCGACAGATATTATTTCTATGATAAGTGCAGATAGTTTCAAAGTTTATTTGACTGGTGGAGCAACATGGGATATGATGATTGATAATGATTATTCTAAAAATAAAACTCTTTTGCCTGACTTTGGTTTGGGGGTTATACAGAAAGCATCTTATAGAGTCGTACCTTTTAGTAAATCTAAAGATACACGAGAGATAAAGCGTGTTATAATAGAAGATCAACAAGTCAAAAACTAATGATAAGAAGAAGACTCTTTTATATGAAAGTTTTATGAGAGTGTCCGGATTGACTTTCATTTGATAAATATGGATCTGATGAAATCATTATCTTTGCACCGGAATGGGGCTGTTAATTAATGAAGAGGATATTATGCTTACATATACATATATTGAACACGGAAAATTTGAGTTACGGGAGAAGCCGGAACCGGAAATAGTAAATTCACGGGAGGCAATTGTACGGGTGACTCTTGGCAGTATTTGTACCAGTGACCTTCATATCAAGCACGGTAGTGTGCCGCGTGCCGTACCCGGAATAACCGTCGGGCACGAGATGGTAGGTGTTGTGGAAAAGGTGGGGGCTGATGTCACCTCGGTCAAGCCGGGGGATAGAGTAACAGTGAATGTTGAAACATTTTGCGGAGAGTGTTTTTTCTGCAGACGGGGGTATGTTAACAACTGTACTGACCCGAACGGGGGATGGGCTTTAGGTTGCCGCATTGACGGCGGTCAGGCAGAATATGTCAGAGTTCCTTATGCTGACCAGGGACTGAACCGTATTCCTGATACAGTCAGCGACGAACAGGCTTTGTTTGTGGGTGATGTGCTTGCGACAGGTTTTTGGGCAACCCGTATTTCAGAGATTTCCGAGGATGATACTGTGCTTATTATTGGCGCCGGTCCTACCGGAATCTGTACTTTGTTGTGTGTGATGTTGAAGAAACCGAGGCGTATCATTGTCTGCGAAAAGTCTCCTGAAAGAATCCGTTTTGTGCGTGAACATTATCCTGACGTGCTGGTGGTGGAACCTGAAAACTGCAAGGAATTTGTGATTCAAAACAGTGAACATGGTGGTGCTGACGTTGTTTTAGAAGTAGCCGGCAGTAAGGATACTTTTCGTCTGGCATGGGAATGTGCCCGTCCTAATGCTGTTGTCACTATCGTAGCTCTTTATGACGAGCCTCAAATTCTTCCTTTGCCTGATATGTATGGCAAGAACTTGATTTTTAAAACAGGTGGAGTGGACGGATGTGACTGTGCCGAGATTCTTAATCTGATTGAGGAAGGCAAAATAGATACTACTCCTCTTATTACACATAGATTTCCGTTGAACGAGATTGAGGAAGCTTATCGTATATTTGAAAATAAATTGGACGGAGTCATTAAGGTAGCCATTTATCAATGATCAGTTATGTGAAAGAAGCGATTGTATGTTTAATTGAAAGTTATAAGCAGTAGTATGCCTGTTATTGAAATATCATCTTTATCTCATCCCGGAGTTGAGGTGTTCAGTACTCTTACTGAAACTCAGTTACGTAACCGTACCGAACCCGGCAAAGGGATTTTTATAGTAGAAAGTCCGAAGGTTATCACGAGAGCTTTGGACTCCGGTTATGAACCTTTAGCTATTTTATGCGAGTACAAACATATTGTCGGTGATGCTGCTGAAATCATTGAACGTTGCGAAAATGTGCCTGTTTATACTGGCAGTAGAGAATTACTTGCTACGTTGACAGGTTATGTCCTGACACGTGGAGTTCTCTGCGCCATGCGTCGCCCCGAGCCGCGCAGCATGGAAGAAGTATGTCGGGAAGCCCGGCGCATTGTAGTCATTGACAGTGTGGTTGATGCAACTAACATTGGTGCTATTTTCCGTTCGGCCGCCGCTCTTGGAATTGATGCCGTATTACTGACTCGCAACTCTTGCGATCCGTTGAACCGCCGTGTGGTCAGGGTATCAATGGGAGCAGTTTTCTTTGTGCCATGGGCTTGGATGAACGGTTCCCTCAGTGACTTGGGTAAATTAGGCTTTCGTACGGCTGCTATGGCGCTCACAGATGATTCTATTCCTATTGATAATCCTGCCTTAGTGAATGAATCCAAATTGGCTATCGTCATGGGTAACGAAGGGGAGGGACTTTCACATGAAACGATCACTGAGGCTGATTACGTAGTCCGTATCCCTATGGTGCATGGTGTTGATTCGCTTAATGTAGCTGCTGCGGCGGCTGTTGCCTTCTGGCAACTTCGTGTTCCGCAATCCTGAGACTAGTATGCTACAATACTGTCTCCTAAGTATTTGCGGGTAACACAATTTGCCACTAATTACAATAGAATAGCAAGTTCATTTGCTATTCTCCACTAATGGTAGCCACCATTCGTCGATTACCACCATAATCCCGAAATTCACAGAGATAGATACCTTGCCAAGTTCCGAGGTTTAGCTTTCCATTTGTTATAGGTATTGTGACCGACGTTCCTATGATTGAGCTTTTTGCATGAGCCGGCATATCGTCATTTCCTTCTAAAGTGTGTTGATAGTACGGTTCACGTTCTTTCACTAAGTGGTTGAAAATGCTTTCCATATCCATACGAACATCAGGATCTGCATTTTCGTTAATACTTAGCCCGGCGGAAGTGTGTTTGATAAATAAATGCAGTAATCCAACTTCGGGTAATGGCGGCAGATTACGTAATATTTCTCCGGTTATAAGATGAAAGCCACGTCTGCGTGACTGTAAATCAAATTCTACTTGTTTCCACATATTAATTAATCAAAGTACAATTAGTGCTAAATATGATTCTACTTGCCGATGCAGCATATTTACATCACTGATTATCAGTGACTATTCATTTTAATCGGTACAACCTCCGTTTTAACAAGTACACAGAATGTAGGGACAAATGCAAATCATTGTATTTCATAGCTTTGCATATACGTGTTGTACCGCCTCTTTTCAGTCCTTTTGTAGAATGTCCGTTATCAGTTTCAACGTGTTGAATGATAGGGCTTTTCCGTATGGATGTTACAGAACGCTTGTTGAATACAAAGATAATGCTTTTCTTGGAATTTCTGCGGTTTGCGGTGGGATTTTTGCGTTCTGATTATTTGGGGGGACTTGATTCGTTTGAAAAAGTGTAGCGAAACCGTATTATTCGTTTGAAAAAGTGTTTGTATGCCATAAATGGTACACTCCTATTCGGGGGAGACCATTATGTCCTATCGGGTATAATTCCGCTTTTTATTTCAATATTATACCCGAAATGGTATAAATCAATAAACTTGGCTGAACTCCATAATGTCGAGCATCTGATATAGTATTCCGTCAATAGCGGAATGCCAACTTTGGTGAAAATGACCATAATACCAATGGCTCACCGAGTGGTTGTTGGTTTTGAGATGGTTAAGAAGCATATCCATTACTTCTCTTTCAAGTTGTACATCCTCAAGAAGTAATGGATCGTTCTCTGCCCATTGATTGAGGTTGCTTTTTAAGAATAGCTCACAATGTGATGGCGCGGTATGTGTGACAACTGTATCAATTAAGAAATCTGCACTGATGGTGTTTATCTTATCAGCGTCGTAAACAGGAACTTCATTCTGCCAATATAAATTGCGAGGAATATCATTTTCTTGCGACTCATTGGAGTGAACACGATATTTCCGTTTGTTCCATTCATTTATGCGATAAATACGGTCAATAGAGATAGCTCCACCTACACAAAGGATGGTATGATTGCAGGCTTGAAGAATAGTATAATCAGGAACAGCGATGAAGCGTTTGTAGTTGAATGTTGTTCCATCGAAATAAGCTGGATTATCATGATTGCCACGCACAAATACAATCCAATTGTTGGCTTGATTCATTCTCTTGGCATTTCGTCTAATCATTTGCTCATAGTATTCTTTCTTTTCAAAGCCAAAACCACAATCCCCAGCAACAATCAATAGGGTGTCCGTCAACTTATATTGAATGCAGAGTTTGAACACTAACTGATTAAAGTCTCCATGAATATCCCCCGAAACAATGATTGTCTTGGCTTCGGGAAAAGATAGTGAGAATGCGTTGCTATAATTCATCTTATGTTCCTGTTAATAGTACTTATAGATAGAATTAATCTTCGCCAAACAACCCTTTTTCTTTCCACACCTTGATTTCCTTGTCAAAATCAGAAAGATATTCTTTGTCTTGAATCAAGCGGAATTTGTCGTATTCAGCGTATGCTTTTTCTTTCGCTTGTTCTGCGGAAATAGTTCCAGCATTATTCAAGGTGTCATATTTGTATAAAGCCAAGAACTCATCCAATTGTTTTTTCCAGTCTGCCATCGTGGTAATAATCTGTCGTTCTGCACGAAGTTCCGCAAAATCAAGGAATGCAGTTGATAGATGATTTAAGGCAGAGGCTTCCTTGTCGGACAAGTAGTTTTTGGCAACTATTGTGTCTGACTTTTGAACTCTGCCATCAGGTGCATTTTTCCAAGTGGTAAGTCCCATGTGAGGCATTTTGGCATCTGCTCTTGAATATACGATTTCAGCAGCCGTTTGATGGGTAACAGCCCAATGCATCATATTCTGTACCATTTTGAAAAACAGTTGGGTCGTTTCAGATTTGGGGTCATAATCGGCACTACATTCGGCATATACATCAGTGATTTTTTGATAATATCGGCGTTCTGAAGCACGTATTTCCCGGATGCGTTCTAATAAATCATCAAAATAATCTTTGCCAAAATGTTTTCCTTGTTTCAATCGTTCATCATCTAACACGAATCCTTTGATTATCATTTCTTTCAAAACAGATGTCGCCCAAATTCTGAATTGAGTGGCTTGGTAACTGTTCACACGATAGCCTACGGCAATGATTGCATCCAAATTATAGAACAATGGTGTCCGTTCTACGTCTCGTTCTCCTTCTGATTGAACTATCCCAATTTTTCGGATAGTTGCCTCTTTGGTAAGCTCGCCTGATTCATAAATCTGCCCAAGATGATAGTTGATAGTGCGCACATCTACTCCAAACAAATCAGCCATACGCTTTTGTGACATCCAAAAAGTTTCACTGTTGAAAATAACTTCAATTCGTGTCTCTCCTTGCTTTGTTTTGTAGAGTAAAATATTGGATGATAGGCTATGGCTAAGCAATTCAGTAGTAGGTGTCTCCTGTCTGAAATATTCTCTTGCCATTTGTACTTGTGGCTTTTTGCCATCGGCATTTTCTGCAATTATCAGACAAGCCATGCGTGATAAATGTATATTTTCTACTTTTCGGATTGAGCCGGAGCCTAATTTGACCATTTCAACCGTATGGTTAAAAAGCTCTGCTGTATTAAGTCCTTTATGGTTGACTATCGCAATGGCTTTGTTTATTGTGCGTGTGAATTTTTGATAGGTACTATAACCTAACGCAACGCACAAATCACGAGAAGTCCAATACTCAGAACCGCTTTCGTCCTGCTTTTTTATCTGCTCAAAATCGGAGCGGATAGGGGATATACTACTTTCTTTCATCATCCTTATTACATTTTAGAATTGCGAAAACTTACTTATATAAATCCGGTCTCAATTCCTTATCATGCTTCCTGACAATTTCTTCCATAAGAGAGCCTTTCGGAACTATTTCATAGGAATAGGATCTTTCAAATGCTTGTCGTCCGGCATCTGTCATAAGCCCTCGGTCTTCAAGATTTATATAGCGTTCTTTGTTTAACTCAGTCCAATGACTTCTTTTGCAACGAGGTGAAATCCGTTGTGCAAGGCGTCCGTCCGGTAATTTCTTTATTGTTGAATCAATCCACCCAAAACACAACGCTTCTTCAACGACCTCAATGTATGGAATACATTTGTATGTAGGCTGTTTAGAGCGAGAAGTGATAACCCAACACGATTTCGCTTGGTTGTGGTTAGCCTCCAGCCAATCTCTCAGCTCAATGCGGTCTGTGAAGTCCTGTAGATTGATAATTTCCATATTTGTCCGTAGTTCAATGATATATGATTATCCTAATTGCTTTTGTAAACAGAATCCAAAGTGTTTTCTTTACGGTTGAACCGAAACTGATTGTATATAAACCTGATACTCGAATTAAGCATGATATTAATTGAGCGCAAATAGGTGTCATAATGTTCCTGTTATTGTCAGTTCAAATACAATTAAGGTTGTTCATAGGAATAATCATTGTCTAAAAATAGGAGTAAAAATATTTTATTCTGCAATATTAAACATTAATGTGAATATCGTATTCGTCTTTTTTATCTTGAATCTTTTTAACTTCATTAATCCAAAAGCTAATATTATTAATGAAACTATCCCATCTAACCATATGTATATAACTGACATAGCCACGGTAAACATTATCACCAATATTACAATTTGAATATGTTTTCTCTATTTGATTAAACATATTCGCACGTAAGACTTTGAATAGTTTATTTGTATGCCATAACGTACATCCTGACTGACAACACATCTTCGGTTCGAGCATATAATCATACCCACCATTAATATCAGGAAGAACAACAGCCAGTATACCATTTCTTCTGCTAGTTCTGTCATTTCGAGTAGTCTCTCTTAGAGAATAAGACACTTCCCAAGGAATCCATTGTTCATCTTCGCTTTTATTTAACTCTTTCATATTAGGAGAGATGAGTACAATGGTAATGCTACTATCAAAAATTTTATTTCTTAATTTTGACTCCACAGTGGAGTCTTTAAAATTGGATAGGTCTTCACCATCTAGTTCTCCTTTATTAATATGATCATCTTCTTCAAGCTTATCCTGTAATTCATCAACATAGTGACGAACTTTAGTTGATTCGTACCAAGGAGTCCTTTCAAGATGCTTTACAGAAGTATCACCATATTTATATGATATAAAAATCTTATGTCCCATAGCTATTTATAAATTAAGTAAATCTTTAAATAATGAAGAATATGCCAAGTTTATACATAATTCAGGTTCTTTACCATCAAAATATTTGTCATAAATGATTTTGGCGGCACCTCCAGTGCTAGCTAAAGGAAATGCTTTTGCTTCTGGATGTAACTGAGTAAACATTGCATATTCATTTTCTATACCTTCCATACCTCCAATAAAGATTCCAGCATAAAATTCATTATCGCCAAGCATATGTTTTCTCATCTCTTCTATACTCAAATCTTTATCACCCATATCATTGGTCTTTATAATATGAGCAACACTTTCATTCTCTAAAGGAAAGAACTGTTCAAAATACGTAGATTGATACAAAGTTACACTGCTCTGTATATCTAATCCCGAATGCTGCAAAACACTAGCTATAAGTGGCGTTATTGAAGGATGGCCTCCCCAAATCAGTTTATACTTAGGCAATGCCACACTAGCTAAGGCTAATACGGAATCACGTATTGCGATTGTATCCGCTGTTTTGAAATATCTTTCATCTCTTCCTAACATAGGAATACTTGCTGACAAGAATATGTTTAATTGTTTTTGAGCCATAATTCAAAATCTTTTTTCTTGATAGTTTTAACCTCTAATGATTCATTTAACCATTCTAGATGTTCTACCCATTTCTTACGAATACGCAAATCATCATATATAAGGAATAATTCGATTTTCTCGTTATCAAGCAATTTTCTAAAGCGTAGAGAATCGAAACAGTCATAAGATTGTGGAATTCCTATCGCCGGAATAAACAATCTAATTATATCATCTTTCAAAGTCTCTACAAGATAGCGATACTCTTGTATAAGTTGTCTCCCTTGTTTGCGAGCTTCTTCAACAAATTCTCCCACAAGATTGTCTTGTCTAGCAGCAAGGTTTCTAGCTCTAACGGATTCTACTGCATTTACGATATTCTCAATACATTCTTCAGTAATGCAACAAGATCCATTATGGAAGTCCTCATTCATAAACATTTTTTGTGTTAATTGAATAGGTTCGCATAATAAATTGTGTATGTCTGGGGTGCAATCAGGCCAGATAATTTCAACTACTCCAATTTGTTTCTGATTTGCTGATATAATTTCCTCATTGCACCACTTGCTGTTCTTAAAATCATTGGTGTATAGTTGGATTAATACATCGCAATCCGTCATTCGATGATGTAATTCTTCTTGAAAATTTTTAGCAGGATTGATAGAATATGTATCCAGAAATACATCGTAATTATTGCGGACAAAAGCATCAAATAATTGGTTGGCTACAGCAGAAGAGTCCGTCCGGCGATAACTAATAAATAGCTTCCGGTTTTCTCTCAATAACCTCATTGATTCAAATGCATAATTAATATATTTTTCAATATGATCAGCAATGTATTGTCTTCCATTCATTACATGAATGATTTTAGGAACTTCTGCTTCAAAATTATCGCCAAAATATATTGGCAAAATAGCATCCCCATTATCAAGGAGAACTTTTAATATATCGATATCTTTTTCTGAATGATTTAAATTGCCAAAATAGAATACGAAAGATGGCTGTTTATTCGAATATTTTCTCTCAAAAGTTTCATTATAGATTATCTCAAACATATTGTCTCTCAAACCTATACTATGAATCTTGTCAAAAAAACGAACTTTTATTGTATTGCAAGCATTATTATTAATATCTCCTAGAAAGATAAGTTGGTATTTATATGTCATAATAATTATTGTTAGTTATAAGTAGCTATGATACAATCCAATCGTACAAATTTTTGATACAATAATTCCCGTCTTTATCATTGTAGCAATAGTAGTATCCTCTAGGTATTAGATTCCCGTTTGAATATCTTTCTGTTCCAGAATAATATTGAATAGTTGGATATATTTGCATATATTCAGAACCTTTCCAGTTATTATCGTTCTGAGCTATAGGGAATAAAGCTATTTTCCCTAAATCAAATTTTTGCGCATCTCCGTAACCTAACTCCCAATTACACCATTTTGAATCAATAGCACCGTTTGTGGCGACTAGTATAAATTTATCGTATTTTTGGATTTGCTGTTTGATTATGGCTGCTGTGGGTCCAGATGTTTTTGGGGGCATAGAATTATCAAGCCAATCAACATAGATACTGGCATGTAATTCTTCTAAAATGTAGGCAACTCGTTTGAGTTGGCTAATTTCATCGTGTTTATGGGAAAGAAATACGGATGCTTGTTGACCAGTTGAAAAAAATCTAGTTTGCCGATGAGCTTCGGAGAGGACATCAGCAGCAAGAGTAAGTTCCTTTAGCTTATTTTCTGTTAGAATCATGGCTCTTTTTAATGTTTGTCTTATATAGGATACAAAAATACGAAATAATTCTGATTATCGAATATAATTCGCTATATTTGCACTATAAAATCGTATCAAAGAATGAAACTGAATAGAATAAAGACTGTATTGTCCGAAAAAGGTATCTCTCAGACATGGTTAGCTAAACAACTGGATAAGAGTTTCAGTATGGTAAATGCCTATGCTTGTAATAGGATTCAGCCTAATTTAGAGACCTTACAACAGATTGCAGAGATATTGCAAGTGGATTTGAAAGATTTAATAACCGATAAAAAAGAACGGTTGAAATAGAACTTAATTAGGTTAGGAGGTTATAGTTCATTTGTACCTTATTGCAAATGTGCTGATAAACTTCCGATAATATACAATATTAAGAACATGACTCCTGAAGAAAAAGCAAGAATAAAGATAGACCAGTGGTTTGCTGATGCAGGTTGGGAAGTGGTTGATAGGGAAGACTACGAGCCGACTTGTACTGCTGTCGCCATAAGAGAAGGCTTGTTGAAAGGGAATCTTGAAGCTGACTATTTCCTATTTATTAACGGGAAAGCAGTGGGAATACTTGAAGCAAAACGAGAAGAAACAGATGCTTTTGCTTCAAAAGTTTGCGACCAAGCAACTTTATATGCAAGAAGTGTCCCTAATATCTATCAGGCGTATCAAAAGCCATTGCCTTTTATCTTTACTTCAAATGGTAAAGAACTATACTTTTGTGATTTTCGTGAACAAGATTCATATTTCAGACAAATAATGGCAATCCCTACGCCACATGAGTTGGTCAAGAAATTGGGAATTGAAGATACATTTGCCGGACTACCTACATTGAAAAAGAAAGGGCTTCGTGATTGTCAATACGAAGCGGTAACAGAACTTGAAAAGAGTTTCCGCAGTGGGCGAAATCGGGCATTGATGGTTCTTGCTACTGGTGCAGGTAAAACATATACGGCTTGTCTCGCAACTTATAGGATGCTTTCTTATACTCCTATGCGCAGAGTGCTGTTTCTCGTTGACCGGAATAATCTTGGGAAACAGGCAGAGGGAGAATTTGGAACCTTCCGCCTGACGGAGAATGGAGATGCGTTCAATACAATCTTTACGGTTAATCGGCTTCGCTCTTCTTCTATTCCATCTGATAGTAATGTGGTTATTTCTACTATACAGCGTTTGTTCTCATTCTTGAAAGGAGACATTATTGAAGATAATGAGGAGGATGACGGCAACGAGCCGATGGAAGAAGTAATCTTGCCACCCAATCCCAACTTGCCCCACGACTACTTTGATATGATTATCATAGACGAGTGCCACCGCTCTATTTATGGAAACTGGCGTAAGGTATTGGAATATTTTGATACGGCAAGATTGGTTGGTTTGACTGCAACCCCGATTGAAGAAACTGAGAAATTCTTCAACTACAATATCATTGTCAACTATACCTTGGAAAAGAGTATTGTTGATGGTGTGAATGTGGATTGCAGGGTATATAGAATAAAAACGCAAGTCACGGAATCAGGAGGAGCTATATTAGAAGGCGAGAAATTCAAAGAAGAAACAAAATATACCGGAGAGGTTAAGACTAAAAATAGTAAAGAAACAAAATTCTATACCAATAAAGAGCTTAATCGAAGTATCATCAACCCGGCACAGATAAAGTTAATCCTTTCGACTTATCGTGATGTGGTTTATACCGAATTGTTCAACGATCCACAGCGAGAACCGAATATAGATTATTTGCCCAAAACATTGATATTCGCTCTCAATGAAACTCACGCCACCAATATCGTACAGATAGCCAAAGAGGTATTCGGGCGCACAGACGACCGCTTTGTTCAGAAAATCACCTATTCGGCTGGCGACAGCAACGAACTGATACGGCAATTCCGAAATGACAAAGATTTCCGTATAGCCGTGACTTGTACGTTGGTTGCCACAGGTACAGATGTCAAACCGCTGGAAGTGGTCATGTTCATGCGCGATGTAGAATCATTGCCTTTGTATATTCAGATGAAAGGGCGTGGTGTGCGCACCATTGGTGATGAGCAATTGCGAAATGTTACGCCCAATGCATTCAGTAAAGATTGTTTCTACTTAGTGGATGCGGTAGGTGTGACGGAAAGCATGAAGACGGTGAAGCCTATAGATGGCAGTCCCACAACAAAGACTATCACTCTAAAGGAACTGTTGGAACGTATCAGCCACGGTTATATTCCTGATGAATATCTCAAACGGCTTGCAGCCACGCTTGCCCGAATATACTATAAGGCTGATGAATCGCAAAAGAAAGAATTTGCCCGTTTGTCTCATCATGACATGAAGGAGCTTTCAGCGAAAATATACGCTGTGTTGGAAAAAGGTACCCTCCCTCCGTTTGTTAGTACAGATGATTCTAATAACGAGCGTAAGGGATTGGTATCCCCTCTTGCCAACCATGCCGACGCACGAAGATATTTACTCATTCTTGCTGCCGGGTTTGTCAATACGTTGATGCCTGGCGAAGATGCGCTTATCTCAAAAGGATTCTCCGTTGAAGAGGCTAAAGACACAACAGAGGCGTTTGAAGATTTTTGCAAAAAGTATTACGATGAGATAGAAGCATTGCGCATTATCCACAGCAACACGGGTGAACCGATAACTTATTCAATGTTGAAAGATTTGGAGAATAAACTTAAAATGGCAAACAACCATTTTAGCCCTAAACAAATTTGGAACTCGTATGCCATTCTTTCTCCAAACAAGGTAAAGCATTCTACTACTAAAGAAGAGAGCGATGCTTTGACCAATATCATACAACTGGTACGCTTTGCTTTCCGCCAAATCGAGAGACTGGACAGTGTAGTCACCACATCCAAACAATATTTCAACTTGTGGTTGGGGCAAACCCAGCGTGAAATAACCGATAAGCAACGTGAAGTTGTCAGTCGTATTGTGGATTATATCGCTTCTAACGGGGCTTGTACAGTCAGAGATATTCGTGAAGATGATGCAACCCATGCAGCCCAAATGATTCGAGCGTTTGGTAATATGCAAAAAGCAGACGAAGCACTTCATTCACTTTATAAATTTGTAGTTTTAAGAAACGCAGCATAAGAAAATGGCAACAAATAATACAACGGAGCAATCGCTCACTAAAAAAGTATGGAGTCTGGCAACAACTCTTGCCGGGCAAGGTATCGGATTCACCGATTATATCACCCAGCTGACCTATCTCTTATTCTTGAAGATGGATGCAGAGAATGTAGAAATGTTCGGAGAGGAATCGGCTATCCCTACAGGCTATCAATGGAATGATTTGATTGCTCTTGATGGTTTGGATTTGGTGAAGCAATATGAAGAAACTCTTAAACTGCTTAGTGAGCAGGATAATCTGATAGGAACGATTTATACGAAGGCGCAGAATAAGATAGACAAGCCTGTTTATCTGAAAAAGGTTATCACCATGATTGATGAAGAGCAATGGCTCATCATGGACGGTGATGTGAAAGGTGCTATCTACGAAAGCATTCTTGAAAAGAACGGACAAGATAAGAAAAGCGGTGCCGGACAATATTTCACACCTCGCCCACTGATTCAGGCAATGGTGGATTGCATCAATCCGCAAATGGGCGAAACCGTTTGCGACCCTGCTTGTGGTACAGGCGGTTTCCTGCTTGCTGCTTACGATTATATGAAAGTGCAGTCTGCAAGTAAAGAAAAACGTGATTTTTTGCGTGACAAAGCTTTGCATGGTGTGGACAATACGCCTTTGGTCGTAACACTTGCTTCCATGAATCTTTATTTGCATGGCATTGGCACAGACCGCAGTCCTATTGTGTGTGAGGATTCTTTGGAAAAAGAGCCTTCTACGCTTGTGGATGTAATACTTGCCAATCCTCCTTTCGGTACTCGCCCGGCTGGTTCTGTGGACATCAACCGCCCAGATTTCTATGTCGAGACCAAGAATAACCAGTTGAACTTCCTCCAGCACATGATGCTTATGCTCAAAACCGGAGGACGTGCTGCTGTGGTACTTCCTGACAATGTCCTTTTTGAAGCCGGAGCTGGTGAGACTATCCGCAAACGCCTGTTGCAAGATTTCAATCTGCATACTATCTTGCGCTTGCCTACAGGTATTTTCTATGCGCAAGGCGTAAAAGCTAACGTGTTGTTTTTCAGTAAAGGACAACCAACTAAAGAAATATGGTTTTACGATTACCGTACTGATGTAAAGCACACCCTTGCCACCAATAAGCTGGAACGCCATCATTTGGATGATTTTATTTCTTGTTATAATAATCGAGTTGAGACCTACGATGCCGAAAATAATCCACAAGGGCGTTGGCGAAAGTACCCGATAGAAGATATACTGGTACGTGACAAGACAAGTCTTGACATCACTTGGATAAAACAAGGTGGTGAAGCGGACAACCGTTCACTGGCGGAACTGATGGCAGACATCAAGGATAAAAGCCAAACGATAAGTTCGGCTGTAGCTGAACTTGAAAAATTGCTCGCAAACATAAATGAAGATTGAGCGTATGGAGAACAATAAGGTAGCCATATCAATGGAGCAACAGTTTGGAGAAGTCATAGACATCATTCTCCAACATAAAGGTCGTGCATCAAGAGCTGTAAACAATGAACTGTTGTTCACGGCTTGGTATGTAGGTGGGTATGTATCAGCCAAATTAAAAAGTGAGGAATGGGGAAGCAAGGTGGTAACGCAGTTGTCCGAATATATCCGCTCTCAACGTCCAGATATTAAAGGATATAGCCGGAGAAGCATTTACAATATGGTGATGTTCTATGATGAATATTCATCGGAAACATTCTGTGCTACAGTGGAGAAGTATCTGAATCTTGAATTTGTGCGGCCAACAACTGCACAAATAGAAGCGAGCCAACCAACACAAGAAACGGCTGTAATTGTGCAGACGGCATCTGCACAATTAGTCCAGCCGACATCTGGACAAATGCCTCAGATATTAGAACTGACAACGTTGTCTAATCATATTGAGATTCTTTGCCGATGCAAAAGTACAGAAGAACGGATGTTCTATATTCTCTATGCCAATAAAGAGCATCTGTCTTTTAAGGAAATGCAGCGTTGCATTTCCAATCAAACATATACAGCTCTGTTGAGCAGCAAGGACAATATGTCAAAAGGATTACTCAATGCTTACCCCAATGCCCCTATAATGTTCAAAGACACATTGTTTGTCGATTTCCTGAACTTGCCCAAAAAACATAGCGAATCCAAACTAAGAAAAGGCTTGGTAGAACACATGAAGCAGTTTATTCTTGAACTTGGCAAGGATTTCATATTCATGGATCAAGAATACCGTCTCAATATCGGTGCATCTACATTCAAGGCTGATTTACTGTTCTTCCATCGTGGATTACAGGCATTGGTAGCTGTGGAACTGAAAAAGACAAAATTTCATCCGCGCGACCTCGGTCAGTTGGAATTTTATTTGGAAGCACTCGATAGGGATGTAAAGCGTTCCAATGAGAACCCCTCTATTGGCATTATCCTTTGTCCGGAAGCAGATAAGGTGGTAGTGGAATATGCCATGAGCAGAAGCATGAGTCCTACGATGATAGCAGAATACAAACGCATCCTTATTCCGCAGGAACGTATGCAACAGCAACTAAATGAATTTTGCAACCTTTTCTTAGATAAAGACTGATCGGTATGGATACAAAGAAATTACGTCAAAAGATACTCGACCTTGCCATTCGTGGCAAACTCGTTCCGCAAGACCCAAACGATGAGCCTGCATCTGTTCTCCTTGAACGAATCAAGGCTGAAAAAGAACGATTGATAAAAGAGGGGAAAATCAAGAAGAGCAAGAAGTCGGCAAAAACTTCCGATACGCCCCATTATCAGAACGTACCGTTTGAAATACCAGACAATTGGGTGTGGACAACACTCGAAGAAATAAGCAATTATGGCGACTGCTATAATGTTTCTGTAACAGATATTGCTGATAATGAATGGATATTAGAACTTGAAGATTTAGAAAAAGATACAGCTTCTATCATTCAGAAACTATCGAAAAAAGAAAGAAACATCAAAGGAGTGCGCCATAAATTCAATAAAGGCGATGTGTTATATTCCAAATTGCGCACATACCTGAATAAGGTATTGGTTGCTCCCAAAGCAGGATACTGCACAACTGAAATTATTCCATTCAATTCATATTGTGATATTTCAACACATTATTTATGTCATGTGCTGCGGTCTGCATATTTCCTTGATTATACACAGCAATGTGGTTATGGTGTAAAAATGCCGAGATTGAGTACAAATGATGCATGCAAAGGAATGGTACCATTACCTCCCCTTTCCGAGCAACAGCGTATTGTAATGGAAATAGATAAATGGCTTGCTTTAATTGACCAAATAGAGCAAGGCAAAGCTGATTTGCAAAACACAATCAAACAAACCAAAAGCAAAATCCTCGACCTCGCCATTCACGGCAAACTCGTACCGCAAGACCCGAATGACGAGCCAGCCATCAAACTCTTGAAGCGCATAAATCCCGACTTCACACCTTGTGATAACGGGCATTATGCGCAGTTGCCTGATGGATGGTGCGCTGTTGCACTCAAAGATTTATGCGAAAACATTAATGGATTGTGGAAAGGGAAGAAAGAACCATTTGTTAATGTGGGGGTTATACGCAATGCGAATTTCACCAAGGACTTTAAGTTAGATTATTCAAATATAGAGTATATTGATGTTGAACAAAGAACTTTTGCTAAACGTCATTTAGAGAACGGTGATTTGATTGTAGAAAAATCAGGTGGTAGCGATAATAATCCTGTTGGAAGAACAATCCTCTATGAAGGCAAAAGTGGCGTTTTTTCATTCAGTAATTTTACAATGGTGTTAAGAATACGGTATAATGATACCGTATTAAGTAAGTACTTGTATTACTGTGTTCTGGCAAAATATCAGACTGGGGCTATGAGATTGATGCAAACACAAACTACGGGTTTGCACAACTTAATTCTTAATAAATTTTTATTGATGTCTATATGCTTACCTCCACTCTATGAACAGAGGCGAATCATAGACCAAATAGAAACGTTTTTTACCACTTTGAACTTAATAATGGAGAGCCTATAAGCTCTCCATTATTAAGTTCAAAGACATAAAAGCCTTATTTATAGCCTCTACAATTCTTTGTTGCTCATTGTAAGGCGGAATAGGTACTTCTATCGCTTTGAATAGCTTTTTATTCAAGTGAGGAATGGCAGAACCAACCTTACTTTCTCTCAAGACTTTCCTATGCAAGTTGATAACTTGTAGTACATATTCTTCGTTCATATTTTCGTTGATAAGCAACTGTTTGAAAGTACTACCTTGGTAGCCGTCAATCGGAGTCCTAAAAACCTCACCAGAGTTCTCGCCATCTACTAAAATCAAAAGAGAATTTGCTGCCACATATTTGCCTGAAGTCAAAGTCTTGGCATCACGCTCTCCACGCAAATATTTCACATCATGGTTTATTCTTTCTATACCGTTCTGCTTTTCTCCATCGGTCAAATAACATAGCATTTGCATAGGTACTGCGCTCCACGAATCAGGCAACTGCGCATAATGCCCGATACGTTCTATTATATTATTATCATATTCATTCTAAATCAATGTAGTATGGTAACAAAATTCAAAAATCATTTGGCAAAGACTAATCTTGCCAAGAACACCGTCACCTCGTATGTGTGGACGGTGCAGTATTTCCTCAATCATTATGGGGAAGTAAACAAAAAGAACCTTTTGGCATATAAGGGGTATTTGGTTGAGAACTTCAAGCCACAGACGGTGAACCTTCGGCTGCAAGGTATCAACAAGTATCTTGAATTTACGAAACAGGAGAAACTGAAAGTGAAGTTCGTAAAAGTGCAGCAAAAGAACTTTTTGGAAAATGTAATTAGCAATGCCGATTACAAATTCCTTAAAACCCAACTTAAAGCTAATGGTTACGATGAGTGGTATTTCATCGTGTGGTTTATGGCTGCTACAGGGGCACGTGTCAGCGAACTACTCCATATCAAAGCAGAACATATACAAATCGGGCATCTTGACCTATACAGCAAGGGAGGAAAGATACGCCGTTTGTATATCCCGAAGAATTTGCGCACAGAGGCTGCGAAATGGCTTAAAGAAATAGGACTTACTTCCGGCTATATCTTTCTGAACCGTTTCGGGCAACGTATTACTACTCGTGGGATAGCCTCGCAACTCAAACATTTTGCCGAAAAATACGGAATGAACAAGGAGGTCGTTTACCCCCATTCATTCCGTCACCGTTTTGCAAAAAACTTTCTTGACCGTTTCAATGACCTTGCTCTACTTGCCGACCTTATGGGACATGAAAGCATAGAAACAACACGTATCTATCTTCGCAGAACTGCCAGCGAACAGCAGAAGATTGTGGATAAAGTAGTGAACTGGTAAAGTCTCATCAGCCTTTAGAAGTGTAAACGAATACACTTCTAAAGGCATTTTGAATGTTATCCAAAATAGAGAATAGTTTCTCTATCTTTTGAACGATGCGCTGTTGTTCTTTGATAGGAGGAAGTGGAAAATATAAATTCTCCAATACACCAATATATAATTCTTTTTGATTTGTACTTCCTGCCAAATTATCTTCTATGTATTGTTGAATAAGTTGAGAAGACATATAAGCAAATACATATTCAGAATTGATTTCTTCATATGTTCTTACAACTGATACATGAGAATCTGGAACCACAAAAGGATATTTACCTAAACAACTTTCATCAAATAGTCTGGTTCTTCCAACAGTTCCTGTTCCTGTTGAATTAACAAGAACATCACCTGTTTGTAATTTATATTTTGAGTCCCATTTATTTATTGTTGAAGGGTCTAAAAACTTTGCCTGTTCTAATGAAATACCTCCTTCCTTTAGATTGCATTTTTGTGCGAATACGGGATATGTCTTATCGTCTTCCGAATATTTGGGAGATTTTCCCCTTGACAAAAACGAACACAAATCATTCATCTTACACCATTTCCATTCATTTGGCACATCAAATGGATAATGCCCGTTATCACAAGGAGTGAAGTCGGGATTTATACGTTGCAACAGTTCGATGGATGGCTCATCATTTGGGTCTTGTGGTACGAGTTTGCCGTGAATAGCAAGGTCAAGGATTTTGCTCTTGATTTGCTTGATTGTTGTCTGTAAATTGACCTTACCCTGTTCTATCTGGTCAATCAAGGCAAACCATTTCTCAATCTCTGTTACAATACGTTGTTGTTCGACAAGAGGTGGTAATGGGATATGCAAATCAGTAAAAATACCTTTGTGAACCCTCTGTTGTCCTACTACTCCTTTAAAATATTTTGTACCTTCATCTATATACCATTGTGATTTAAAAAGATATAGATAAAATTTTGCATAGATATTTATTGGGCGTAAAATAACCAATTCGGTAGTTCCTGCGCCACAATTATTGGGAAGTCCTTGAAAGATTGTTGATTTGAGATTTTCAAAGCATGGAGATATTTTTGCAATACCTATATCGCCATTCTGAAAATGGCAATATCCTTTTTTTACTTCTTTCCATATACGTTTTTCAAAATAGTGATTTCCAGAAAATCCATCATCAACACACGCCATCGGAATAAATCCAATGTGTATATTATCTGCTATTTCTGATTTGGGATTAAGATAAAATAGTTCCGATACAGGAACAGATACCCAATTGTCTGGTATTTCAAACGGTACGTTCTGATAATGGGGCGTATCGGAAATAGTTAAGGAGAGGAAAAATCCCCTCCTTAACCTTAGAGTACGTATCAGACATTCAAATCTTTCATCGCCAATCCATAGTTTTCTTGTCCGAACAGGTCTTTATGGATGAGCTTCAAACCGAGCGTCTGATAATACTTGTAGTCATCACCTTCGGTACAGAGGTATCTGTAGCCGTAGCGTGGCATGTACTCCTTGAAGAAACGAGCCAAGTCTTTCAGGCTTTCGGCTTGGTTCTTCTTAAAGTTGCTGCGCACGATGATGATGCTCCAGTCAGGAAAGTTGCCTCTTCCACAACTGTACTCCCAGAAGCGGATGTAGCAGTCTAAATCACGCTCACGGATGTCCACGCAAAAGCCGTTGGCATTTTGCATCACGCTACAACTGTTTCTGTAGCCGAACTTCTCACACAAGTAGAGATTGAAATCAAGAATCAAATCTTTCTGTTCCATAAATAATTGAATTTAAAAAATTAATAAATAGTGGATTATAAACGAAAGCCTCGCTTGCGCTTAGCCTTTTTCTTTTTCATCAGGCGATTGAACTCAGCTTCTTCTGCGACAGTAGCATCGTAGGATGAACTGCCGTTCAACAGACCAAGACCGATGCTTGAACCATTGTCGGAATGGGAAACGCTTTGCTGCACTTCTTCATTTTTATGCGTGAATCCTTGTTTATGGAATTCAAATGAAGGCGCACAAGCATTCTGTTCCAATCGGTTGTCGATATTCAAGTAGCTGAACTCACGGCTGACTTTTGAGCCGGAGAAAGAAAAGCCGTCATACTCAAACTTGACTCCTTGTATTTCTCTTGTAGTCCGGCTGACCTTGAATTTCATATCAATGTCACGGTCGGCAAGGGCTTCTTTCAGTTCATTCCAACTTTGAGCTTTGGGCAGTTCTTCTTTCAGTGCTTTGTATATTTCATGTTTTGCTCGGTCGTATGGGCGCAAGCGTTCCTCCTTGATATGGTCTTTGCCATTGGCAAAGTGCAATCGGTATTTTGCCGTCAGCATCTTGCACGCCTTTTCATTTCTGCGGAAGTCGTTTTTGTCGCTAATCGTCTTACCGTCATTATCCACCCGATTGAAAACGATGTGGCAATGCGGATGCTCACGGTCGATATGCTTGGCGATGATGTACTGCGTGTTTTCGATGCCCATCAGTTTCATGTAGTCGTGGGCGATTTGCAACATCAACGCATCATCAGACTTCAAGCGTTCGCCATCTTCAGGAGAGAAATTGAGCGAGGTGTGTCCGACAATATTCTTTACCTTGTCATTGAGCAATGCTTGTAATTCAAATTGCTCTGCCATCCGTTCAGGCGTACCATCCACTCCGACTGCTTCCAGTAATTTGGATTTCTCCTCTTTGAGGACATAGCGGACACAACCGCCGAACGATGTCCCTTTGGTTTGTTTACCTATCATCTTTCAGTTGTTTTATAAGTTGGTTAATACGTTGCGCCATCTCCTCACATCTTTTGGAAACGGCAAAGAAACCGTAGGTATTTGCCTGCTTCGCCAACTGGTTGAGGTTGGTGCTTTCACCTATCAACTGACGGATGATATGGATATGTTCTTTCGTGATTCGTTCACGTACCGTCCCATTCTCGATGAGCGAACGGATGACTGCGCTTTGGGTCTGCTTGCTCCGTCTGCAAAGCGCACCGAGCCATGCGAATTGGTCGTATGACAGTCGGAGAGTTATCGTATGTTTCTTTTCCATTTTGAATTGCTTTTAGTGAATAATTTGTGACCATCGGGAGCCGTCTCCTCAGACTTTTTGAGGAGCAAGTGGTCGGGAAATGTAATACACCGACATTAACTTGCTACAGTAAAAAAGTCTCGATTTCTCTCCCTTTACTCAAAGTCTGAATCCTCGTTTTTTAGGTGGTGAAACCTTCGGTTGAGGGATGCTTCGTTGTACGCTGATGAGCTTCAAATCGAATGTCTCTATCAGTGTTTTCAAATTCGGATTCCTATTAATCATCTGCTGGAGTATGGCTTCATCGGGGCGTACCTTTAACAGATAATCGGCTATGTCGTAACCCTCCTTCCGTTCGTTTTCGGTTGCTTTGGTTTCTAGATAATCGAACAGTTGCACATCAATTCCATAGCTTTTCATCAACCCGATTTTGCTTTGCCAATAGTCGGTCGCTCCCAAATCAGGAAATAACACAACGCTTCTTCCGGCAAGAACGGATAGGCTGTTGGCATTGAAACAACCGTTCTTTCCACCCGATGCAATCCATAGAAATTGGGGTAGGTAGTAGGAAGCAATGATTGCCGTTTTCTCGCTTTCGACCAGTGCGATAGGACGTTTTTTATCTTTTGGAAGCAGATGCTCACCGAAGAAACATTGCTTTAAATTGTAATCCCCCTTGTGTAATACGGAGTGTACCCACGTGACATGATTGTATGGTTCTTTTATCCGCCTGCCTGTCGTTGTATTGTAAAGCATTATCTTACCTGTACGGACTCTGTTCTGATAATCCGTTTGCCAAAATACAGTTGCGCCATCCCAATGTTTGGAAGTACCAACTTTGTATTTCTCCATCAGCTTCAATGTCTCTGCCTCTCCGAATTGAGCCGATAAGAATTGAAACAGTTTGTTGTCGGGATAGCGTTGCAACGACTGGTTGACTATATCCAAATCAATGTAGGAGGTGACTTTCGGCTCGACTTCTTTAATGGGCGTATAGTTCCGAAAGGTATCTTCGGACAACTTTTCCTTCTCAGACGGATTCCGCTCAAAGTAATCACGGGGCGTGAAGTGGTAACCACATTTCTGTTCGTGGTCGCAACGACCCACGTAATCAGGAAACTGTATCTGTTTCTCTGTATCAATGTACTTGGAGAAACATCTTTTACGGTGGCAGTTCGGGCAAGTATGCCGGGTACTGACACCTTTGTAAGGTTCTAATATGAATCTATGTGTACTCATTGTTTGTTTCTTTTTTAGTGTGTCACTTTTGTCGTTATTGTCGTTTTCGCTTGGAAAGTGTCAAAACCGACAAAAATGTCACGGGTTAATCTTTGAATATTCTCCATGCTTCTCTTTGCGGAACAGTGTTCCGATATTGTCATTGAGAAAGCGTTGAAATGTCCGTTCCTTCATTCCGTTTTGCTCTGCTACCTGTATAGCTTGAGCTGTCGTAAAGGACGGAGGCAGCAGATTGACTATCGCCTGTTGCTGGCTGTTGAGGGCATTCTCATTCAGAATATTTTGTACGCTTAATGCTGATTCCTTGAAATATTCAGTCAGTTTAATGGCTCTCTCCACCGTCAGCAGGTCGATACACGTCTTGTCGCACTCACCGCAAGTCCATCGCGCCAGTCGGATAATCAGACAAAAGCGGATGATGTATATCTCCAGCTTGCAATAGATACTTACGATGGTGTCGTTCGTTTCCCGGTCGCACCATTCTGAGAAATGGTGCTGCCACTCGTAAAGCCGTTTCTTGGCATCCTCTGAGAAAAAGAGGATTTGTGGCTCAATCTCTCCATGTTCATTGAGATGGCACTCCGATTGTATCAGCTTATCTATGACGGTATTCCATTCTTGTTCAATATCTTCTGGTAGTTCTTTGTCATTCCACCGTGCTTTCTGTTGTAGGTTGGGCATTACGAACAGGATGCGGTCAATAAATCCATTGTTGGAACGTTCACCTTTAGCCAACTCATTCAAAATTTTCTTTTGGATAGTACCAATGACCGATATATACGGACGCTTGATGAAGATGGAACTCTTGGCATTCTTTCTGTCGGACATGGTGGTCTTGGCACTGAATACCGATAGCCAAAATTGTTCCTCCGAACCGTTGTTATAGCGGTTGAAATTCTTGAACCAAGCGGATAATTCATCAGCCCATAAGCATAGCCCACGTTTGTTCTGCGCATGAATGAGGCTCAACCCTTCGGGCGTTACATCCGAAACCAAGAAGCGTTTGCGGATAGGCTCTTGCGGAAATTGCTCTCCACCACTTTCCGCACGTTCCTTGCGACTCATGCTCATCAGTTCATCGTACTTGGCAAGAGCCTTTTCAAATTCCTGATTCTGTCGGTAGTCATAATCAAGAAACGGCTTCATTGCAAAACTGAGCGGATGACTTTTGTTCGCTCCCGGTCTTCCAATCAATGCCATATACAGGATGGGGCTTTCCATCCAACCTTGCTTGATTTGGGCAAGATGCGTGTTACCTATGCCGACCGCTATTGCCGTAAGGATGGCAGCGGCAATGTAGTCGGTAGGGTAGTTATGGCATTCGTGAACCTCACTGATGATGCGTTGGATTTTTGTCGGGAATATGCTGACAGGAAAATCAGTGCCAGCCAATCGCATACTTAAATCAACCGCTTCGTCAATGATGGATGCCGGATTAATAGAGGATGTATCCATAGTTCTACTCATTAAAACTTCATGGATGATTTGGACTTATGACGGACACCGCCTTGCATATTTGCCAGCATCTCCTCGTAAGTCTGTTCTGCACTCTTTCTACGCCCGTTCTCAATCCAAGCAAGAAGTTCGTCCTCATAGAAATAGAGTTTCTTTCCTTTCTTGTAAGCCGGAAGCAGCCCTTTGCGTACCAATGTATAGATGGTAGGCTTTGCTTTTCGGATGATACGGCAAGCATCCTCTATTTCTACCAACACATGTTTGTCAGATGGCTGTGGCTGGAGTTCCGCTACCATCTTTTTCAACTCGATGACCTGTTCGGTCAGATAACCCACCGCTTCGGGCAGTTTATCAAATGTTACTGTTTCTTTTTGCATACGCCAATCGTTTTTAATTGTTCGACGGCAAAGGAAACAGGTGTTTCAATGGTGGAATCATTCACCAAAATATAACTGATGAATAACTTTTTGATGGTAATAAGTGATGATTACGAGTAATTTAAGTACCTTTGTGTCATGAAATACCAGTGGTTATTGAAGCTATAAAACAAATTTGTCGTTTATGATACCGCAATTTGAAGAAATACGGATACAGGCATTGAAAGAATTAAGTGCCGGAGTTGTTATGAGAGCTAAAGATTTGCGCATTCCTTTGGCGAAGCATTTTGGATTGACCGATGAGGATATGAATGCTTGGTATCCCTCTGGTAATGGCGAAATATTCTTAGACCGTATTTCGTGGGCTTTATCGTATCTTTTTATTGCAGGACTTGTAGAAAAACCTCAAAGAGGTGATTATAAAATCAGCGAAAAGGGTTTGTCTATGCTTTCTTCATGTACGGAGGAACAAATAAATAAGTTCATCAAAGTAACTGTGAATGCGAAAACTCCGAAGAAAAGTTCTAAAAATAAAGATGCTAACAGCACTTCTTTCCATTTGGGAAATGATGATGAACGTACACCGGAAGAAGAATTAGCAGATTCTTATGATAGGATAAAGCAGAATGTGCAATCTCAGATTCTGACAACTATTTTAAGTAAAAAGCCACAAGAATTTGAACGGTTAGTTGTGAATTTACTTCAAGCACTTGGGTATGGTGGCGAGGTCAAAAACTCAGGTATCGTAACGAAACTTTCTAATGACGGTGGTATAGATGGTATTATTAAAGAAGATATTTTAGGATTTAATCATATATCCATACAGGCAAAGCGATATGCTTTAGATAATAATGTTCAGCGTCACGAGGTTCAAAGTTTTGTAGGAGCTGTTGCCGGAACTCCATCCAAGAAAGGAGTATTCATTACTACCTCTGATTATACTAAAGGTGCAATGGAGTATGTGGAAAGCCTTAACGGTTCACCAACCATTATCTTGATAAATGGTCAACAATTAACAGAATATATTTATGACTATGGCTTGGGATTGCAAACAGAGAAAGTCCTTAAAGTCATGAAAATGGATATGGACTACTGGGATGCAATGGATAATGCCTAATAGTATTGCAGCTATGCAATTTTTCTATCCAGTTTAATCTTGCACTCTGATTCTGTGTGCGACATTTTGCGTTCAATGGTGGATATTTCCGAATCACGGAGGGTATGAGCAAATACTTTCTTGATAAATGTGGCAGTATGTAGGCGTGGCTTGCCGAATGCCTTACCTATATTCCAGCCAAAGTGCATGATGTCAATGGTTCTTAATTGAGTGTCAACCTTTATCTGCTCCACTTTAGGCAAGGAATCGGATAGGAAGTATTCCGTGATATATCCACATAGACGATTGAGATCAGTTTCGCTAAGGTAGAGAGCCAAGTTCTGTTTCGTATATGAGAGAACCTTATCTAATTTTTCTTGCGATGCCCGTTCTTTTTCAGCCATAGCGTTGGCACGAAATATCTCGTATTCTGTTGGCTGATTGGATTCTTCGATGGGAAGTTCTGCCATGTCTTCGTTGAGTTCGGAACACGATGGATTAGAAACCTCTTCTGTTATGTCAGATGTAGTTTCGATTTCAATTTCGGGTTCAGGTTCAGAAATGATGGATTCTGAATTTATGGTACTTTCGGCAAGCATGGAGTGTACTATAGGAGTTTCAATTACCACAGCCTTATTGCTGTAGCACTCAAATTTCATAAAGCACTTCTCTATTGTAGATGAAAGAAATTGGCTGAATACAATTTGCAGATTGAGATAGATTGCACCCATGACAATGGAGCATACCACCAAAATAAGGTAGCTGCTGAACTCGTCCCAACCATAGTGAAGTACGGTCTGACGGGCTAAAACACCAATGATTGCGATTGTACCAAAAACAATCAGATGCAATGTTATATGTTCTATCTTTCTCTGTTCCATAGTGAGATGTATTAATCGTTTGTGTGCAAATATATAGGATTAATTTTTGAGAAAATCCATAGTTTTGCTTGTTAATGGGCTTTTGACGATATATTTCATCACTTTTCACCACGTTACACTCCTAATAATAAGCGTATTGCAAATTTCTTGTTTTTGAATGAAAATAGTTGGGTAAATAGACTTGTGTATCTTAAAAACAGAAATTATCTGCATCATTTGGGGTGAAACAATGCAGATAATCAATAGGGTATAGAGATATAGCTTATTAGCAATACAATGTATGGTTTATACCCTTGTTGAGATATAAAAGGATGTTGCAATCTTGATTATGAGCGACTTTGTTTATTAGCCATTCTCTGAATACTATGGAATGTCCGGTGTCTATTTGATAAGATAAGGCTACAACCATATCGAGATTATACACATCGGCATTGTTCCCATTCTCCAATTTGATGTACTTACAAACTTCGTGGCTCTTCAAAATATTGGTTTTCAAGATTCTCTTGATTGCTGCATGGATAGCTCCAGCCGTTGTATAAAACAAGTCTGCAAGTTCCCAAGTGGTCATCCATACTTCTCCATCAGAAATATGGATGCCTTGCCCTTTGTTGGTTATGATTCCTCGTTTCATAGTTACAATTTACTTGAGTGATATTTTATTGGCTGTTTCTCGCTTCTTGGAATTGACCAAATCGGCATATATTTGAGTTGTGGACACGTTCTTATGCGTTAGCATCTTTGATACTGTGTAAATATCTGTACCTAAGGATATTTGTATGACGGCATACGAGTGACGAAATCCGTGGAAGGTTATCGGTTTCGTTATTCCTGCCTTTTTGAGCCAGCTTTTCAGTGGGTAATTAATCATACTTCGCTTCAAATCCTTGAAAACCTTGCCTGTTCCGGGTGTGCCGCATAGTTCGTAGGCTTCGTAACTGATGGGGAGTGTCGCTTCCGTCTGGGTTTTCTGTGTTCTGATACGTAAACAATAGCCTTGGTCGGGGGCGATAGTGAAGTCTTCCCATTGCAGGTTTAGAATATCACTGATGCGTAAGCCTGTCAGACAAGCAAACAAAGAGGCAGCTTTCAATACGGGGATGTCGCAAGGAGTGGCGGCAAGTTGCTTCACTTCGTTCAGAGTCAGATACTCTTTCTTCACATCTTGTGGCTCAATCTTATCAAGATAGTCATTGATGTTCTCACGAAACCATTTGTCCCGATAGGCAATCTTCAATAATCCTCTGAAAGTAGAGTAGTAGCCGGATGCCGAATTGAGGGATATGGGTCGGTTGCTATGTTTGAGTTGCTTGGCATTCAGCAAGTATTCACGGAATTTTTTGCATAAGTCTACATTTACATCGCCAAAGGTACATTGTCCCTTGACGAAGTTGTAGAAATGCTGATAGACGAATTGCCATTTCTGGTCTTTGTTCCGACACATCTTCTTGAAATAGGCGAGGAAATCGGCTTTTTGCTTGGTCTTATCCAAGAAACCAAATTCTTCATTGATGAGTGATTGTACCCGGATGCAACGGATTGCTTCTGCTTTGTTCAACATATCGTTGTTGAACTCCCGTTCCATTTCGTTCTTCGGATGGGCATAGATGTAAATACCGAGATATTCCCTGCGGCTCATCTGCATCGTTTCGGGGTTACGAACTGCCGGATAATAATCCAGATACAAGGAGATGCGATTATTCCGAATCGCTCTTTGACGAACTGTTACTTTTGTACATGTGTGTGTCATACTGTTTAATATTTAGAGTTTTACATTTGTTTGGTGCAAAGGAATATGGTGATTCGATAGTGGGTACATTCACCGATAAATAACTTATTCAATCTTCGGTGCTGCAAGCAACTTATCCAGTTCTGGCTTGGAGATAAGCGTGTATTTGCCTTTCTTGACCTTTGAGATATTATGATATTTTGCGTAATGATAGAGTTGGTCACGGGTTAGGTTGAACTTCTCCATCGCTTCGGCTACCGTATAATATTGCGGTTCTTCGGGTGCAGCTATACCTTTTGCTATATCCACATGTTTCTTGGAATAGTACACCATGATTCCCTCTTTCTTCTTCGGAATGGCATTCTTGGAAACGAAACAGTAGATGGCGGATAAAGTCATGCCGAATTTCTCCTGCATTTCTTGGGTGCTGTACCATTCAGTAATGTCAGGGTTCGGGGCTTTCTTGGCAAAATAAGTGTCTATATGTTTCTTGCTCCAGTAAGTTTTGCCACGATTGAAAGTGCGAGGGATGTTGTTCTTCTTGGCTACCGCAAATATCCATGACTCGTTTACATGGTATTTCTCTTTGACTTCTGCAGTGGTGTAGAAGTCGGTGATAGGGGCTTTCTCTTTTGTTGATGTCTTCTCGTTTTCTTTCGAAAGATAGTCAGTCATATTTTCTATATCAGCTCTGCGAACAAGCGTTTTCCTTTCAAACCGGATTACTTTGATTATTCCATTGTGGATATAGCGATATATAGAAGTACGCCCAATGTTTAATAACTTGGCTACTTCTGATGGAGTAAGATACTCCTTATTCAAATTAGGAGGTGTCCTTATGCTTTTCCCTAATTCGTGTTGCAGACTTTCGATACGCTGTTTCCTAACCCTGTCTTTGTAGGCAAGGTTGGCACATCGGTGTGAACAATACTCTGTGGTCGTCTTATGAGCTGTGAAAACCGCGTTGCACCACTTACATCTTTTCTGAATGTCGATTCTACTACTCATTTTATTTATCCGTTTATTTCACCAAATCTGTTTCATCGCGTACCACCACGTACCATGACGTACCAGTGTATCCACGACCTTTCCGACCTAAAATCGGAGAGTAACAAGTGAGCAACAAATACGGTACAAAAATGAGCTGAAAAAGCCCTATAAACGATAACTATCGCTTACAAGGCTAAAAAGAAAGGCGCTCAAAATGAACGCCTTAATAATCGTTGATGATATATGCTAACCGTTGGTAATCACCACTTACTTGCCGATACAAAAAGTGACAATTTTTTTAATCGGTTGATAATCAAGATATTGCAATAGTCGAGGTACAAATAAGATACAAGAAATTTTTAATATAACTATCTGATAATCAGCATTTTAATAATTTCCGTAATTTCTGAAGCTTATCTTAAAAGATAACAAGATTATAGATTTTATTTTTTGTAAATAGCTGTAAATCTATGCTTTATGCTTTTGAGATAAGTCGAAACCTTACATACCGAAAAAACTCTCTTTCTCTTAGTTGCAAATGTAGTAAATAAATTGTTGGTATGCAAATTTGTTAAAACGAATTTATGCAAAATTGAAACTTTATGCATCGGTAAATAGTATTGTTATGCCTTAAATCTATTAGCTTTATAAATTTGTATGATTTAATTAAATTGCCTGGAGTACTGCATAGATGGAAATGTTTATAATTATACATGCTATTTATTGGACAAAAGAGGAAAAGAGATGATATTAAGTCTAGTGGCGAAAACGGCGAAAGTGGCAATTTAGGTGTTAATGACGAACAATGATGATATAATAATTCTTGTAAGAGGAACAATTTAAGAATGTTGTGCTGCCGGAAGTAGATTATGGATTTGGGCTATTTTGATAAAGCTCAATGAAGCTGTTTAGAAGTAACATTAGGACATATAGCTGGAATGGAGTAGAAAAAGCATGATTGCTCCAACTAATGAACGTTTATGTAATACGAAAATTAGAGAACTGATCTCGATAATAATCGGAGATACCCTTCATTAATAATGTTATTTACCGCTGGGTAAAGGAACCCCGCTATCTATCTTACGTTGCTGTCTTACCCTAACATAGGTTGACTATTTCAGTCTGTAATTGGCAAAACATAGTAAGACAGTAAGTCAAACTGCCATGTCCTACTCTTGAATCTACTATTCATTGGACTTTCAGAGTAGGACAATACTGAAATATTCTGCGTAGTTACAGTCTCTGGAGGTATCAGGGTCAGTATGAGGATGGGGAGACAGGACTGTACTACAACATGTTCAGGTACTACGATCCTAATGCTGGGAGCTATATCAGTCAAGAACTGATAGGACTTGTGGGGGATAATCTGACGCTATATTCTTATGTGTCTGACCCTAATCGTCTCCAATGCATCAAATATACATTTTGTATTATGCAATTATTATGTTTGATTTTCAAGTACAATTAAAGTTGATTTTTAAATAAACTATAAAAATATGCGTTTTTTATGTTACTTTTTCGCATCTATAATAATATTTGTTCCTTTATTGGAAATTTGTGTTTGACATTTTAATAGTAGTGTAGTTGGCTTGTTTGTTTTTATTCGGATAGAACACATATTTCTATGTTTTTGAGCTTGATAATTAATTTATGATATAATTTATGGAAAAAAAGAAGTATAATCTACGAGAGAAAAATGGCAAGGAAGCTGCTTATAGAACGTTGATAAGGGCTGAGCTTGCTGATGAGTTGTATGATAAAATTCTGAATATTGTTGTCGTTCAGAAAAAATACAAAGACCCTACTTATTCCGCAAAAGACTTGGCAAGAGAATTGAAGACTAACACTCGCTATTTGTCGGCAGTGATAAATTCGCGTTTTAATATGAATTATTCTTGTCTGCTTAATGAATATCGTATTAAAGAAGCTGTGCATCTTTTGGTTGATAAACGTTATGTGGATAAGAATATAGAAGAGATTAGTACGATGGTAGGTTTTGCCAATCGTCAATCATTTTATGCTGCATTTTATAAAAATGTTGGTATAACTCCCCGGGAGTATCGTTTAAAACATTTGGAAAAGTAATTATCCTTATTTCCCTTCAGAAAGTCTTTGAACTTGGTTTATAAGCTGGTTCAAGGACTTTTTGTGTTTTTCAGCATCGGTGTTCTTGATGAATAGCAATCTATAGGACTGTATCGGAAAATTTTCAATTTTTACTTTGGCGAATGTGGCGATATTGGCAAAATTGGTTTGAATAGCATTGAGTAAACTGATTACGGCCTGCGATTTGGTTGATCAAATGTGTTGGAGGAGAAATGCTTGGGTAGTTCGTGCAAAATCTTTATGCTTTTGTATGTATCAATATTGAAATAAACTGTTGAAGGTGCATTAAATAAATAGTGGAAGAACCTGCTTAAATATAGTCTATATTTTCACAGATTCTTCCATTGTCTTTTGTCTTATGGATAAAGTAACTTCCTTTTAAGTTGTGAGCTATATGGCTATTCTTTAATTTTCTTTTTAAAGATAGCAAGTATTTCTATGGCTAAATCTTTGTAATCATTGGCTCCACCACTTTTGGGTGCGTGTTCAAATACATCAAGTCCATAAATACTGGCAATGTTTAGAAATTCATTGCGTTTGATGAATGTTCTGAATGTATTATCATATGCTTCTTCTAGCAATTGGCTCCGAATTTCCCGACTTGATTTCAAACGGTTTTCGTACATGGTTTGGAGAAAATAATATGGTGTGTTTAGATTGTTTTTGTCCATGATGCCGAAAACACCTTCATCTGCACCACTTAAAGCATCAAGACAGCTAATCGGTATGATTATTAAATCGGCTGCTTTAGTTGCATTCACCATAAGAGCTCCCATACCTGGTTCGCTGTCTATAATGATAAAGTCAAAAGCGCCTTGCAAGTATGTACATAACTCTTTCAATTTGTCGCTTGGATTTTCGCTTTGGCTCATATTGTAAAGAGAAGCTGAATACTCGGCTAATGCAATAGTTGAGGGAATAAGATATAAATTCTTTTTTACTTCAATAGGTTGTATATCTAAAGTAGAATCAGATAAGTATTCTTCAATAGTTCGTCCTGTATATTGTTGCTCTTTTAATTCCTCTACTCTATTTTTGTTCTCACAACGGTTTGTTAGATTATGCTGACTGTCAAAGTCTATCATGCATACTTTTTTAGCTTTATCTGCCAATGCAGCTGCTAAATTCTGGGCTGTCATTGTTTTACCTACTCCACCCTTGTTGTTGATTATTGCAATTACTTTAGCTTCTTTTTTCATATTCTGATTATATTATTATATAACTAAATACTTATATAGTATTTATATATTTTATATATATTATACATGTATAATACTATTCTTTGTTTATGTGGAATATTTTATACAAACAAACATTATAAAAGATTTTTTTCTCCAAGATCTTTCATAACAAGTTGTATCAAATATTGCTGTATGTTTATCCCCATGCTTGCTACATGCATTTTCATTGCCGTATTAATACTTTCTGGTAAACGCAGATTATTGGGTTTGTCTTCTTCAAAGTAGCCATATTTTGTTCTAGGCATAAATGTGGGTTTTCCTATTGCCTTTCGTACAGTTACTCCATATTCATTTTCTGATATAATGAAATATCCTCTTTGGAGTAATTCAGTTTTAAAAGGATCGGTTTCTTGCTGTGCTGAAGCAAGAATAATTCCTTTTTTATTCTGTAATGATTGTTTCTCTGGTTGTTGAGAAACTTCCGGATCAGTCTTTTGTGGATTACGACTAATGCTTATTGTTCTTTTGTTTTTTGTTGCCATATTATGTTTCTTGTTATGTTCTTATTTGATTACAAATATAATAATTGTATTTGATAATAAAGTATATATAAGTATTTAATTATATATCATTAACTACTATGTTATTATATAATATATATATACTATATGTTATATATAATAATATAAATATATAGTATATATGTATTTATATTATATATGCTTGTTTGTAAAATAATTAAATGTTGCTTTTCTACTTAAAGTGTTGTGTATTACATGTAATATATCATCTCTCTAATATTTGTGTGAAATATATGTAATGATTTATGTTTTAATAAATGAGGAGTTGAGGGAAATGTTGTTGCTTCTAATTTTATTTCTATTTTTCTTATGGGGCATTCTGTCCTTAATGTGGTCTTTATGTATTTTAGGAATGAACTTGAACTACAAAGTATATTTTCTTGCTGGCGTTGGTAACTTAAATCGCCATTACTAAGTATTTTTCCTTTAGCATTGAAATAAATTTCACCGTACACATAATCTGTTGTAGTGAGATAGATTTGGTGTATTGGGTTAGGAAAACCTGTTGTACATCGTCCTTTTCTAAATAGAAACATGTTTTCGGCTTGAGGAATCAAGCCGAAAAAAGGATACTGATTCAGGGTAGTAATTGCTTTCTAGTGATATTGGCTGTCGTGGAATCTGTCATCGCTCATTTCAAGCATGTGGTTGCATTGGTCGTTTTCTTCCTGATAATCGTATAATTCCGAACAAATGTCTATAAATTCCTTGGAAACGGAAGAGGGAGAACCGTTCGTAACTATATAGAAATTATAGACATGGATGTTGTAATTTTTAAGTGTCCTCCCCCTCATGCAATGGGCACATGACAGGTTGCAGCGGCGAGTAATTTCGATACTCAGGTTTTTGCGTATAATTTGTTCATTGAGTTGGTAATTAATAGTTTATATTTCCCTCTTGTTTAATTGCTTTTTTCAAGAGGATGAATTGTTTTTTTTCTGCTTTCTGAACGTCACCATCATTTCCGCAAACCTTTCTTGTGAACGACTCTATTTATCGAAGGAGAAAAGGAAGTTTTCTCAGAATAGGCTTTTAAACCTGTTTTCCAAGTCAAAGATTGTTTCATGTGTGTTGCGTCTATACGGTCTGTTTGTTTTCTTTTGAAGTTCTTTCAGCTTGTTCCAGTATTCTGGTAGGTACAGATATATGTTCCTCAGCTCTTTAAGATTTTTGTTACCGCAACACCAACAACTAACCCTATCTAGTAGGGAGTAGAGCGGGAGTCCGTTTTCCTCCCAAGTGAATCCTCTGTCGTAACAATATTGGAGTGCCTGAACTTCTGTTACGTTCCATTCTACTAACGGGAGTATTCTATTTGGACGTTTTTCTTTATCAAACCGATGTGTTTCGTCGGCTGCTATTCCTACGTAATCCATCCCATTTTGGGTATAGGTTTTTAATGCTTTTATTTTTTGGGAAGTTCCCCATCTGCAAGTGCCACCACACCAGGAGTAACCGTGTTGATGTATGATGTCCGTACCCCGTTTTTTGACTGGTCGCTCGAACATATTCCATAGAAAAGATTGCTCAGGGTGTAGTTCTGTGTATTTTATGTGGTGGGAAGCAAGTATGGGAAGTACTTTATCACGAGTATCATAAATGGCTTGAAATTCCATGCCCGTATTATAAAATACGACTTCATCCAAGGGGTGTTGTTTCTCTATTAGCATGAACAACATTGCTAAGGAGTCCTTGCCAAAACTGACTGATGCATAGGATGTCATTCTGTAAGTGTGTATATTATTCTATTATTTATATTAGGTTATTATAAAATCCATTCTTTATTGTAATGGGCAATGTGTATCTTTTGAAATAAAGGTCGGCTTAGTGTGTCCTCGTCATGCTCGAACACAAGAATGGGCTGCTCCTGCGAATCTAGTTGTTGGTTTTGCCTTAATTCTTCTAACTTATTCTTTACGGATTCCATGTTTCCGATTTCTCCGTAACAAGTATTACCTTCGATATTATATGCTTTAATCATAATCTATAAATTTGATTTTGAATGTTTATTTTCCCTTTATTTATGTATTGTTGGGGGATTAACTGTTTTTTCTGCTTCTCTGGTTGCATATCATTCTGTCAAGACTTCCATGAAAAATACGCTTTCCATAGCAGATGGAAAGGAAGATTTTTCTTAGGGAAAGCCGTAGGCGTGTCTTGTAAAAGAATAGTAGATATGCAATCAATTTTGCAGAAAAAAACAGATAATTCCAAAGAAGACTATGGACTCGAAAGGATGGAATATGGATTAAAACGAGGTGAGGAACGGATAAAAAAGGTAGGATTTGTAGTAAAAGAATGATTGGGCTCTTGGCTATCTATATGCTTATTTGATTTCTATTTGTGGCTGTGCTGTTAGATTTATATTTTATTCGATTCTCCTGTGCAGAGTATTTTAGAATTTTCTGAAAATAAACGCTGTAATGAATAGTTGGACATATAGCAATAGGAAAGGGAAATGTAGGTATATAACTATACTCCTTTTCATTATTTCGTGTATGAAAAGGTTGGTAAACTTTCAAGGAGATTCTTATATGACTTTGAAATAATAGTGTAATTATTTGTGTTATGAAGTAAAATGCTTGATTGATTTTCTTGTATTTGTCACCTTTTGGTTATATTTGCAGCAATACTCATGTTGAGTATCTGTAATTCAGTTTAGTATCTACTTGAAAGCTGCACTTTTCCTAATGATACATCTAAGCTGAACAGCCATTCGTATGTTCAAAAACAACGATATGCGCATCTGTTCGGTTATAGTGTATCAAGGGCTATGCAGCGCCCCAAGTAGGCTATGTCGGATTGGGTGCGCTTTTTTTGTGCCTGCTTTTGATAATAATCATTGTCTAATATATAAATTTGATGTTATGGAAAAAAATGCGAATGAATCTAAGAAGATACCTTATAATATAAGGGAAAAGAAAGTAAAAACAGCAGCTTATCGAGACATGATCAGCCCTGCGTTAGCCGATGAACTTTATGACAAAATAATGAGTATCATTGTTGTTCAGAAAAAATACAGAGATCCAAATTACTTGGCCAAAGATATGGCTAAAGAATTGAAGACTAATACACGATACTTATCGGCAGTCATTAATTCTCGTTTTGGAATGAATCTGTCTGAATTGAAAAATAAGTATAGAATTACTGAAGCTTTACATTTACTAACCGATAAACGCTATAAAGATATGAAAATAGAAGAAATCAGCGAGAAGGTAGGGTTTGCTAATCGTCAGTCTTTTTATGCAGCATTTTACAAAAATATAGGTGAAACACCAAATAGTTATAGAAAAGGAAAAGACCAATAGTATTGGTACCTGTTATGTTAAACTAGTAATTCTTATATCTGAATAATATAGAATTGAAATTAGAATTGGACCTGTCTAACTTGTTTTGGACAGGTCTTTTTATAAACGGCGGTTCAATAGCAGGGAAAGTGGGTAGATGTACTGGTTATAGATTCTCATGTATTCTAGGTTGGGTTTTGTTTGGATGAACGGATCTGTATTGTCCGTGTAGAAAAATATGTCGAGAATATCTCCGTTTTTTATTTTGTTTGCTCCATGGGTAGGAATGTCTTCTACATCGCTGAAGTACTCTAATGGGAGCGATTCTAATGTTTCTGGTGTCTCTTTACCCAGCATATTCATTTCCCGGTTAAATAAACCAAACTTCTTTAAAGTGTAATCGATCCTTATTCCGTAAGGACGGTTTATATGAAAACTTTCTTTTGCCTTCAGGTAATATTCAATGGGAGTATCTATATTCATTTTTCTTTTGCTGCTTTAATTTATCTTCTTCTTCCCTTGTATTGTTCTCTACGGATTATTTTATCAAAATACTTCTTCTAAACTTGGACGAAGATTCTTTGATGCGTTAATTGGCAGAAAAAAGGGAAAGGTAGAATTGGACATTCATGTTGTTGTGTCCAAATCAATTCCGAATACAAAATTAATATTAAAAATCTGATTTTGCTTATAGGAAAATATTCCTTTTTATCTTTTTAGTAGTTAAGATGAAGTGTTTATATATTCTGAAATATCTAATTATGTAAGTATATATGATTATGTGTTTTGACTGGTGAATTTTATGTTTGATTATTGGACTTATATCCGATTGATACCTGAAATGCTAATCTATGTTATTGATAATTAGATGATAAAAAGTGCGTTTATGTACGATTTATCTGTGCTATACTTGTCTTTTGCGAAATTAATATTAAATAATTAAAGTTTGTTTCGTATAATATTCTCCATGATTTATAATCTCTATTCCTTTGCCGGAAATTAAAGTAAGGATGATTGTTACTTTTTCAAATAGGAAGGGAGGCGTTGGGAAATCGAGCCTTTGTGTGTCGTTGGCAAACTATTGGTCATCGCAGGATATTCCTGTCCGGGTGATTGATACAGATCCCCAACAATCTCTTCTTATTGCCCGTGAAATAGACATGAAGAAGGAAATAACCCTCCAGCCCAAATTTGATATTCAACGTTTCGAGTTATATAATGAGCTTAATAAACTACCTGATTATATACGGCAGTTGAAACAATCCGGTAGCCATATTCTATTTGACGTGCCTGGTGGTATGGGCAATGATCTTTATATGCATATTGTGTTATTCTCTGATTTTGTGATTGTTCCGTTTCAATATGAAGATTTTTCTATTGAATCGACAGGAGAATATGCTACTGTATTGAAAAAATTAGGTGAGGCTTATCCCACATTAAAGCGGGAGGTCATATTTGTTCCGAACATGGTAGATACGCGAATCGGGCGAGCTGCCGACCGACAGCGTTGGGATGCGTGGGATAGAGATATAGATAGTGTGGCTATCCGTTCTCCCAGAGTACCATTACGGGTTTGCCTGCAAAGACGGAATACGCTTTTTCAAACTCCGGAAGAACTGTCTTGTGTATCACCTTGCTTTGAGTTCATTACGAGCCTAGTTTTTAAAAAATAACTATGAAAAGTAATAAAACAATAGAGACATGAGTAAAATATTTGTCATAGAACCGCCTTGGGCAAAGAGAAAAGGCGGTCTGCGAAAATCACGTCCAAATCAGAGTAGAAATTTTGGTTATGAAACCATGTCCACCTCGGATATATTTTGTTATCAAATGATTGAGGACTTGTATCCTGGTTTCCCAAAAATGGGTGCTTTTTCAAGGGGAAAAACGTACCGAATGGAAGCAATATGGAAATCAGTGTGATTATTTTGATATGAAACCAGATTTATTTAACGAAGAATAATAATGCCGATAAGCGAAGTCTATAACATGGACTGTATGGAATACATGAAGGATATTCCTGATAAGTTCTTTGATTTAGCATTGGTTGATCCCCAGTACGGAATAGACATAATGCATAAAGGCGGAATGCCGCAGCATTTAGGCTTTAAGCAGTATAAACGCAAGGATTGGGATAAGAAACCACCCGGCAAAAAATACTTTCAGGAGTTATTTAGAGTGAGTAAGAATCAAATAATCTTCGGTGGCAACTATTTTACTCAACACTTTCCTGCTAAAATGGGTTGGATCGTTTGGGATAAAGGGCAACATGGCTTAACAATGTCTGACGGTGAATTAGCATGGACCAGTTTTGATAAGGCGCTTAGAATTATTACACTAAACAGATGCACAATTGGTGAATATGGCGGAAATATTCACCGTTGCCAAAAACCAGTCAAACTATATGTTGAAATACTAAGGATGTACGCCAAAGAAGGGGATAAGATTCTCGATACGCATCTTGGCAGTGGAAGTAGCAGAATAGCTGCTTATAGGTTAAACTTCGATTTCTATGCCACCGAGATAGATGAAGAATACTTTGATGCTCAGGAAGAACGTTTTCGTTATGAATATTTCGGGGAACTCAAGACTAACAAGGGAATTTTGGTGCAAACAAGTTTATTTGACGTATAGCATAATGAATTAATAAAATGAATACAGCTTTTGAAAAATCGATTAATAGTACTGACGAATGGTATACACCGAAAGAAATAGTAAACGCTCTGGGGGTATTTGATACCGATCCATGTGCCCCAATTGCTCCTTTATGGGATACAGCTAAGGTTATGTACAACAAGAACGATGACGGATTAACTAAAAAATGGAATGGCCGTGTTTGGCTAAATCCGCCTTATTCTCGTCCACTTATTGAAATGTTCGTTGAGCGGATGGCAGAGCACAATAACGGTATCGCTTTACTCTTCAATCGCTGCGATAGTAAGATGTTTCAGGATGTCATCTTTAAAAAAGCAGTATCAATAACGTTTCTACGTGGGCGGATTCGCTTTTTCCGTCCGTCTGGTCTCCGCGGGGATTCACCTGGTTGCGGGAGTGTTTTAATTGCCTTTAACGAAGAGAATGCGAAAATCTTAAGAAACTGCAATATTGCAGGAAAATATGTACGGATCAATTAGAGAGAAAATATGGATATGAGCCCATTCGGAATATTTACGATTGTATTGATAAGTCTTTATGCTGTGTATTATGCGGTACTTATCACAAGAGATATATACGGTCAGAAGAAAACCGTAAAAAATGAAGAGGAAGAGTTTGATGTAACCTCTTTACAGGAGGAAGATGCAGCTGTTAATGTAGAGGAATCTGAAAATGGGTTTTCACTAAATTCTTCGAGAAGGAATGATGAGGTTGCGAAAACGACCTCTTCTGTATCATCAGGAGTAGTCGGGCATGATATGGTAACTGACAGAGAGAAAAGTTTTTGTGAAAAAACAGTTCATGATAGTCCTGTTTCTTTTGCACCTTCTACTTCTTCCAGTTTTGTAGCTGCTACTAACTCGGCTGAATCGACAACATCATGCGAAAGCGGTGATACGATTACAGATAAGAAGATAGATAAAATACAGGAGGAAATGGATGAGATTGCTCCGGTTGGTAATCTGGCTATGAGTAAGGAATTTTTTCGTGACCTCTTGTTACAGGCTAATAAAGAGGGTTCGTTGTTCGTTCAGAAAAAACATGTGCCTGCCGTATGATCCGACGAGGAAAAATAATCAGTTTACTGATTTTTGCATCGGGAATGGTGCAATCTGCGTTCGCCCGATGTGGCGGAGTGGACTATAGTTGGGGAGCCGGTTCATTGGCTACGATGCATGATTTCGTAGTGACAATGATGCTCTATGTACTATACATAATCTATGCGATTGCTTCGATTGTAGCTATTATAGCTTCAGTCCAAATCTATATCAAAATGACAAATGGAGAAGAGGGTGTGGTAAAGTCTATCCAGTTGGTGGTTGGAGCTTGCCTGTTTTTGGTGGGTGCTTCTATAGTATTTCCCGCATTTTTCGGATACCGTGTTTAATAATCAGAACTCAACTGCGCAGAAGAGTATATATCAAGTAAAATTATTTAGAAAAATGAACAGAAATTTTCAAAATCTAATCGGGAAGCTGGGTGCTTCACAACGATTTCAAATGCTTATGTGTCTGCTGGTTTGCGGAACGGCATCGGTGCTTGCACAAAGCAGTGCTGGTGATTATACGGCCGGAACAGACGCTTTGGCTACAGTGACGGAGGAGATAGCTAAGTATGTACCTATCGTTGTCAAACTCTGCTATGCGATAGCTGGTGTTGTTGCTGTGGTAGGTGCTATCAGTGTGTATATTAAAATGAACAACGAAGAACAGGATGTCAAGAAATCAATTATGATGATTGTCGGTGCCTGTATCTTTTTAGTAGCTGCTGCGCAGGCACTACCTCTGTTCTTTGGTGTAACAGCTTAAAATAGAAATGAGTACAGAACAGAAACAGGAGATTGAGTATCCCGAATATCCGGTGTTCAGAGGGTTGCAAAGACCTCTTGAATTCATGGGAATTCAGGGCAGGTATATTTATTGGGCAGGTGTTGCAGCAGGTGTTGCTATCATTGGTTTTATCGTGGCTTATTGTCTTATCGGCTTTGTAGCCGGTCTCGTCATATTGGTAATTGCCATTGGTGGTGGCGCATCGCTTATCATCCTAAAACAGAAACATGGCTTGCATTCTAAAAAGGTTGACAAGGGTGTGTTTGTTTATGCCTATTCAAAAAAAATGTGATAATTAATTATCCTGTCCGAAGAAAATATAGGGCTATACTGAGTTATTGAACATTGATAGGCTCATTGCCCGATTGGGGGTGAGCCTATTCTTTAATTGAATTGAAGATGAAATTATTCTATTTCATAATTCTTTCCTTATTGTTTCTGACCTCTTGCAGAGGGAAAGAAAAGGAACAGAAAGCTATACAGGCGATAACGGTTGCGGAGGCGATACGTGACCAATGGCATCGTAGCCGGAAAGCATTGGAACTTGTCGTAAAAACTGACCAACCGGAAGTTTTGGCGAAAATGGGTAAATTAGGTGTTTATTCATACTCGCAGGATGCTACGGTGGAGGAACGACTCTCTTTGACAGGTGTTGCCTTCAAATATGTGTCAGACGGAAAATTTCTTCCTGATGGTGGGGAAATACTGACGGGCGATTCCACGGCATCATTTTATGCATGCTACCCTTATATATCCGGAATTACGCCTAATGATACTTTATGGCTGAATGCTCCTTACAGGGAGGTTCTGTATGGGAAGGAGGTGTCGCGTTCGTTTGTAGATCGATTTACGATAAGTATGAGGATGCAATGCGCATTGTCTTTATTACGATTACGTTTGGAAAGTACGGACATCACAGACTTGTTAAATAAGGTAAGTGTATCAGGACCGCAATTATTTACACATGCCGGATATTCACCTTATACGGGTGAGTGGCATGGATTGTCGGATGCAAACCGGCCGATTGAGTTTCTGTTTGATCGTGTGATGAACAACTATCAATATGTGGATGTATTGCTTCCTCCAGTGGACAGACCGAGTGACATTACGGTTTCAGTGAGTGTGAATGTTAAGAAATATACTTTACATACAACTCTACCCAGGCTGAAACGTGGAGAAATGACTCAGTTAAACCTGATGCTGGATGCGTCAGGATTGAAAATCAGTTCGAGTTGGGTTGAGGAACAAAGAGATTACCTAGTTACTTCGGAGAATAAGATTGATACGGTGAAGGTTGGGCATTACTTACAGGATGATGGTTCGGTGAGTACGATCCGTGATTCGGCTTCAGTTGCGGTAGTCTTCGTTACGGATGGTAAACATGGGAAGGCTGTTGCTCTGAAAGACTGTGTAGGGACGAAACTGTTTTCTTCCGGGAAACTGACTTCCGGGAGGGTATTCCGAACAGTTGATGAGACAAAAAAGGAGGGTATTATTAATCCTTCCAAAACGGATGGGGTAGAAGAAGAGTTTCGTTTGGTATATAAACCTTCTTTGCCATATCCGGAAAGTTGTGCGCTGGGATATACCAATGGGTGTACTTTGTGCAGGGGTCTCTTGCGGAAATATGAGAACGAAAAAAGGGAAGGCGTAGCTGAACGCGGAGATGAAATGCTTGAAGAACTTATGACTAGGAAGGGGGCCTATGTGCCTGCTGTGGCAGAACTGGTACACTTATACTATCTATTTCATCCTTATACTGAGCAGCCGCTTGTGCTTGAAGGATTGGATTTACCCAAAGGAGAATACCTTTCATCGAGTGAGTCTTCGGATTCAAACTTTTATATGTTTGATTTCAATCATGGAGTTGTGACAGGGGCTTTCCCGAAAAAGTTCGCACGGATGAAACTCCGCTTGTTTTATGTCTTTTAAATAAACTCTGTTATGACAATATATGTGATTCTTTTTATTTTCGCTTTGTGTATTGGAATGGCTATCTCGGTATCAGTGTTCGGAACGGGTGGAAAACGGAAGAAAATGTTTAAAGAAATTTATTTCTCCATTGAAGAAACAACGGAGGGAATCGGGATATACTATACCAAAAGCGGGGATTACTCGGCTACTATGCGGATTGAGAATCCTGTTGAGCAGTATTGTGCGAATGTTGATGCCTATTATGATTATTCTGCCCTCTTTACCGCTCTTGTCCAGACTTTGGGTGAAGGGTATGCGCTGCATAAGCAAGATGTGTTCTGCATGAGGAAATTCAAAGGTGAGGAAGGAAAATCCCGTGAATATCTATCCGATTCGTATTTCAATTATTTTGAAGGCCGTTCTTTTACGGAGGTACAGACTTATCTGACGATTACTCAAGAGGTGAAGAAAGGGCATTTTAACCAATATGATGGTAAGAAATGGAATGAGTTTCAAATAAAGTTGCATAAAGCTCTGGACTTGCTTACGGATGGTGGTGTACAGGCTTCGTTTCTGAATAAAAACGAAGCAATGGAATTCGTTGACCGTTATTTTGCTGTGAATTTTGGTAGTGATAAACATTCGATGACAAACTATAAAGCGGATGAAGACTATATTTATATGGGTGATCGCAAGTTTAAGATGTTTTCAGTGGTAGATGTGGATAGTGTGGCATTGCCACAATCAGTACGTCCTTACACGGATATTGTAGTAAACAATACGGTAATGCCGGTTGATTTCATGTCCCATATTGCTTCTATACCACAGGCCGAAACGGTGGTGTACAATCAAATCATTTATGTTCCCGGACAGAAACGGGAATTGTCCGCATTGGAAAAGAAGAAGAACCGCCATGCATCTATGCCAGACTCGTCAAACTCGGTTGCAGTGGAGGATATTGCGAAAGTGCAGGAAGTGATAGCACATGAGAATAAGATGTTGGTGTATACCCATTTTAATCTTATGGTATGCTGCGCTGCATCCACAGATATGCAAAAGCCGACAAACTATTTGGAGAATGCTTTCAGTAGAGTGGGTATTCACCTTTCACGACGTTCATATAACCAAATGGAGTTATATGTAAATTCATTTCCAGGTAACTGCTTCCAAATGAATTCGGAATATGACCGTTTTCTGACGCTTTCCGACGCGGCTATGTGTATGATGTACAAGGAACGTACGAAGCGGAGTGAAGATGCGGCGTTGAAGGTGTATTATACGGACCGGCAAGGTGTGCCGGTAGCTATTGATATTTCCGGCAAAGAAGGAAAGGTGAAATTGACCGATAACTCGAATTTTTTCTGTTTGGGACCTTCGGGATCGGGCAAATCATTCCACATGAATTCAGTTGTACGCCAATTGCATGAACAGAATACTGATATAGTGATGGTGGACACAGGACATTCATACGAAGGACTTTGCGAGTATTTGGGCGGAAAGTATATATCGTACACGGAAGAGCAACCTATTACTATGAACCCGTTCCAAATCAGACGTGAAGAACTGAATGTGGAAAAAATCGGTTTCCTGAAAAATATGATTCTGCTTATCTGGAAAGGGGCAAATGGTGAAGTGAACAAGAAAGAGGAAAAGATAGTAGATATGGTACTAAATGAGTACTTCGATGTGTACTTTAACGGATTCAACGGGTTCAGTGAGGAAGAACGGCTGGATATGCAGCGGAGTTTGCAGATAGATATGCGCAACCGGACGGATGATGATGAAGAGGAGCGCCGTAAACAGCAGCGTATGAAAGAAATCGGCCAGTTAAAGAAACGATTAGAATATATTGATCCGGCAGAATTGGATGATAAAGGTGGTGATAATGACTGTCCGGTAGGTTCTCCTGAAACCGCTTTGCGAAGAGTGATTCCGGCAGATAGTAATCTGACACTGGAAGATATGAAACTCAGTGAGGAAGAAATTTATAAGAAGGAAAAGGCACAGTTGGATTCGGGTACTATCCGGGATCAGATAGAGAATATCGAGCGTCGCCGCCTGGCGTTGAAAGTGCCTTCGTTGTCATTCAATACTTTCTATGAATATGCTATTCAGCGTGTACCCGATATTTGTAAGGAGAATGATATAGTATTTGATTTCAGTTCTTTTCGCTTTATGCTAAAAGACTTTTATCGTGGCGGGATTTTTGAGAAGACATTGAATGAAGAATTTGATGGTTCATTATTTGATGAAACGTTTATTGTTTTTGAAATTGATTCCATCAAGGACCATAAATTGCTGTTCCCGTTGGTGACGTTGATTATTATGGATGTTTTTCAGCAAAAAATGCGAATCAAGAAAAAGCGTAAGACGCTGATAATTGAGGAAGCATGGAAAGCTATTGCTTCTCCGTTAATGGCAGAATATATACAATATTTGTTTAAAACAGCCCGTAAATTTTGGGGAAATGTGGGGGTGGTAACTCAGGAAATTCAAGATATTGTTGACTCTCCGATTGTGAAGCAAGCGATTATTAATAATTCTGATGTAACTATTCTACTTGATCAGTCAAAATTCAAAGAACGTTATGGGGAGATAAAAGCGATTCTTGGGTTAACGGATGTGGAAGTGAAAAAGATATTTACCATCAATCGCTTGGAGAATAAAGAAGGACGTTCCTTTTTTCGGGAAGTATATATTAGGCGTGGCACGATAGGAGACGTATTTGGTGTAGAAGAATCACGAGAATGTTACATGACATATACAACTGAACGTGCAGAGAAAGAAGCCTTGAAATTCTACAAACAGGAATTGGGATGTACCATTCAGGAAGCTTTGGAAGCATATTGCCGTGATTGGAACCGTTCCGGAATTAAAGAGGCGCTGGAGTTCGCGCAATTGGTGCATAAGAGTGGGAAAGTATTAAACTTACCTGAGCAGTTGAATGAACTGTCATTGGACTAAGCGTGTGGGTGATTAGGAAGAAAGGGGAATAAATAATTGGAATTCAGAATGAGGAGGAAGTACTTGCTGCCATTATTATTTCTGTTCCTATGGGGTTCTTCCCTATGGGGACAGACTTTTGTCAAAGTGAATCTTGATACCCGTACAGTGGCGGCCATGAGTGCTGAATATGCCACTGCTGCTGTTGCGGAAGGGTATTACGATGAACAGGTGAAAGATATACTGGGGAAATATGGGGTAGCGGAAGTAGCTGCTGCGGGGATTTTTTCTTCAAAATATTTGGATCGGAAGGCTTTGACGAATTTAGGAATATGGCGGGACGGATCGGAAAATCAGTATTACCGGCGCATCTATCGGCTTGTGTCGTTTAAAATTATTCCGATGATATGGGGGCTTTCGGGGCAATTACTTCGTTACCCGCATAAAGCATTGTACTGGGGCTCGTATCTGGTGAAAATATGCTCGGAAGTAAAGTCGCTATGTATGCAATTTGAAGCTGTAGTAACGAATGGCACTTTGTCCTTCAGTGATATTCAGTTTCTGGAACTGGACCCGCGGTTTGCCGCTTTTATGCAGTTCTCCAAATTCGGGGAGGTGGATTGGGAAACACTTTTTGACGATTTGACATCCATACCGGGCAATTTCACACTTGACAATCTGAAAGAAGATGTCGGTACTCTCTATGAATTGGGAACACAATTGGCTACCTCAGGATTCAGTAATTTGAGTGGAGACATCATGGGAAATTCCAAATTTGACGGTTCGTTCAAAGATAAGGCATTGGCTACCGGTAAGATTGTGAAGAATGTATATGATATCTATAGAGATTGTGATGGTCAAGTGGCCGGACTATTTAAACTGTATTTGGGCAATAATCCGACTGCTGCGGACTTGTTCAGTTTTTCGTCTTATAATCTTACGGGGTGGATAGATGACTACATGAATGAAGCTGCGGGGACATATTACACTCAACGTTGGTATATCGGACGGGTAGAATCCGGTTCGGAAACGGTGGCGGAATATAACCCTCCAGAGGATGACGATAACGTACTGAACGGTCCCCAATGGACACGGTTCAATACGACTGACGAATCTTTTTTTCCTAATAGTTCCCAACTGGAGCAAGTCCTTTCAAATTCGGAAGGGTATGCAGGATGGTCGCGTGCCCGTGTTCAGCAATTGAATGCGCAGAATGACGGATACACTTACCGGATGTCTAAGTCATTACTTGCTTATCGTATTTCGAGGAAAAACAGACAAACTAAAAAGGCTTATGCTTATCGAATTGTCATAACGAAATCTTGGAATCTGAGTGAGGAAGTGTATGAAGAATATTTTGATTCTTACCGGATGGACCTGGCTACCTTTAAGATGAAGCTACAGGCTTTACTGAATGAGTATAATGATAATGAAGAGGGAAAGGTGTACCAACTGAAATATGGATCGAAGAATTATTATCAGGTAGCAGATGATGTGAAACTGAAGGGATGCGAAAGTGTAATAATCAGCGCAACCTGTACGGACAATGTAAAGTTGGGTGAAGGCTCTACCCAATATAAATGCCGACAATGTAGCGGTTCGCTCAATGAGCACTCAAAGGAGTGTGCGATGCAGACAACAGTTACTGAATCAGAAGGGCTCGATTTGTCCGAACTGAATCAGTTGGAGGAAGATGCACGACGACAAATAGCAACTCTGCAAACGGATATTCAGGCATTGGAAGCAGCTAACAGGCAATTGGCAGAACTAATATCAAGCGGTGGGAGGACTGACACAGAGGTTGCGGAATACCGACAACAGATGAATGCCAATTCAGACCGCATTAGTGAAAAAAGGGGACAACTGGCCCAAGCGGATAAACAACTTGCGGATATTCAACAAGCCAAGTCAGATGCAGCAACGGACAATGATGTGCCAACGGATGATTATTACCGTATTCCAGCCATCATGGAAGATTGCCGTAATGCTTATGGTCTGACTTGGCAGGGGGAAGGTTGGTGGAGCGGATATACATATTATCGACAAGCTAATGCATCGAGTATCAAAGGAACTGTGACATTCGCAGCGAGCTTATCAATTGCACGTAAGCCGAAGTATTTTCTTGGTATCAAAATTCATCGTGCTATTTTGAAGATAAGCTGGCAGATGACTGCTTCTTATTCAGATACACAAGTGGTGGAGAATATGACTTTGAACCCTGAAATGCCGGTTGGCGAAAAGAAGAAACAAGTAAATGAGCGTATATCGGCGTTAGCTAAGGATTTCCCCGCTTGTCGGCTCACAACGGAATATGTGAAGTCCAATCCGTTTGAAGAAGATCAAACGGATGATACCTATCATCTGCTTTGGGCGTCAGATCGTCTGGCTATTGCCCGGCAAGTGGAATCACGTCTGATGAAAATTTACGCCGATTTGGTATCGTTGCAGAAAATGATGAATTATAAACTTTCGATTATTGATGTGCTGAAAGATATTGCTCCCTACGTGGATACAGATGAAGGCAGGAAACTGACTTTGGCGGAAAAATGCCGTAAAAGGTGGTTACGCAATGCGGCAGAAAGCTATCACTCTATTCATTATAATGGAAAATACGATGATAATGATGGGAAGAAATAAGTTTGGGTTCCTGTTTATGGTTTGGGCGTTATGTGGGCTTCCCGGAGTTGTACTTGCACAGATAACATTCGATTACACATCTGTAGAAAGTTACATACACGATCATAAGAACCAGCGCAGTTTACTTATTGCGAGGGCTACGCTGGAATATGGCAACCAATTGTTGCATGATTACAGTAAAAAGCAGACGGAGGAGTACAAAGAGTTGAACTTTGATTTGGATAAATACACACGGGCTTTTGATATTATCGACATCATGTACCAATCCCTGCGGTTGGGTATGAATGTGTATAGTACGTATGACCAAGTTTCAGAACGGTTACAGGGTTACAGGAAATTGCTTGAGAGATTTAATGACAGGATTGTCAAGCGAGGGAAAATTGAACTGGCGGATACTTTGCTTCTGTCTATCAATTATAGATCTATCAAACGTATTGCCAAGGAGAGCGAGCATTTGTACAAGTCTGTCTATGACCTTGTACTTTATGCTACCGGTGTAGCTGCTTGCTCAACGGCTGACCTGATGACGGTATTGGAAAATATCAATGTTTCCCTGGATCTGATTCGAGCCATGGTAAACCGGGCATACCTAAGTACATGGAATTACATACAGGTACGCACCGGCTACTGGAAGGAAAAAGTGTACCGCACGAGAACCAAAGAACAAATGATTGAGGATGCTTTTGAACGGTGGAGGAAGTCAGGTATAAACATAAAAGTGAATTGATAATGAAAACAACAATTTTAGCAGTAGGATTTTATCTGTTGATTGCACCGGTAGGTTATGCACAAGGCGTACAGATGACTTATGAGCATGATGATGCCAAAATGAAACAGATTACGGTAATGGAATCGGGAACGGGAGTATTGACTCCGGACTGGTATTATAACCTGTTACATGAGAATTATGGCAAAAGTGCAGCGTCGAAAAACAAGACGCTTTTCCGGACTACAGCAGGTATCAATTTGTATAACCAAAAGGAGATGGCGGAACGTATTGATTCCGCATTAGTCAAACGCGCAGCTATAGAAGCGTTGAATATTGCAGACCGTTCGGGTGGTGCATTGGACCTTGCATGGAGTACGGAAGGTCCGAAGGTGTCGGATAAAATGGGTGCCTTTATAGCGAATATCGGTAAAATACGAGAGACAGGAGGTAGCCAGGAGGAATATGATTACTGGCTGCAATATTATAATGTGTACACTTGTGCTATCCGATCCACACAGGATGCTTATATGCCCAATGCACAGCGTAAGCGTGAATACCTGAAAATCTATGATGATGTAACGAGAAAGAATAACCTGTTAATAAGATATCTGATTCGATTGTCTAATACAAAAAAGGTAGATGAACTGTTACAAGCTACCCATCATCTGACGACTAATAAACTGGATGTTGTTCGTGAGGCTATGTCCCGCTGGAAAGCATCTTCTATGAGAACTAGTACCCGTCCCATTGAAATAACTGATTAAATTATGGCAGATAATATTTTATCGGATTTTGGTATCAGTCTCCTTGACGAGGAGATTGATGATGTGATATTCCAAACCAACGAATTTTTATGTGACGCGACATTTACAGGTTCGCAAGGTCCGTTTTGGTGGATTTTACAAATGAGTATGGCTCTTGCTGCCCTGTTCTCTCTGGTTGTAGCCGGCAGTATGGCTTATAAAATGATGGTGAAAAATGAACCACTCGATGTAATGAAGCTGTTCCGTCCATTGGCGATTGCTATTGTTATGTGCTGGTGGTATCCTCCGGCAGATACCGGAATGGTGAGGGGAGGGCAGTGGTGTGTACTTGATTTCCTGTCGTATATACCTAATTGTATCGGTTCATACACGCATGACTTGTATGAGGCGGAAGCGACTCAAATTTCAGATAAGTTTGAAGATATACAAGAATTGATATATGTACGTGATACTCTTTACAACCGGTTGCAGGCTCAAGCAGATGTAGCCCATACGGGAACTACAGAAAGTACGCTTGTGGAAGCAGCTATGGAGCAAACCGGCGTTGAGAGTGTCACACGAATGGAGCAGGATGCTTCCCAATTATGGTTTACCTCACTGGTAGGGGGAGTAACGGTGTGCATTGATAAAATCATCATGGTTATTGCACTTATAGTATTCCGTATCGGTTGGTGGGCGACCATTTACTGTCAACAGATATTGTTGGGAATGCTGACTATTTTCGGACCTATCCAATGGGCCTTTTCTATTTTGCCCAAATGGGAAAGTTCATGGGCGAAGTGGATTACGCGCTATCTGACAGTTCACTTTTATGGGGCAATGCTTTACTTCGTCGGTTTTTATGTACTGTTGTTGTTCGATATTGTATTGTGCATACAGTATGAAAATCTATCGGCTATTACTCAATCAGAGCATACAATGGCATCGTATCTGCAAAACAGTTTTTTTTCTGCGGGTTATCTGATGGCTGCCTCGATTGTATCATTGAAATGTCTGAATTTGGTGCCTGACCTTGCCGCATGGATGATTCCCGAAGGTGATACGGCATTTTCAACAAGAAGTTTTGGCGAGGGTGTTGCCCAGCAAGCAAAAATGGGAGCCACCGGCGCGATGAACACGGTAACGGGAGGAATATTAAGATAATAAATAGAAATATAGGAGTATGATAATCAAGAATTTGGAGAATAAAATCAAGCTGGTAATCATTGTCACCGGCTTTGTTATAATAGGTTGTGTGATAATCAGTATCAGTTCTATCGTGACTGCAACCAATATGGTTATTGATTCGCATAAGAAAATCTATGTATTGGACGGGAATGTGCCAATTCTAGTTTCCCGGACAACCATGGACGAGACTATTGATGTGGAAGCCCGCTCACATATTGAGATGTTCCACCATTTCTTTTTTACGCTGGCACCTGATGACAAATATATCAAATATACGATGGAAAAAGCGATGTATTTGGTGGATGAAACAGGGCTGGCTCAATACAATACCTTGAAAGAAAAAGGATTTTACAACAATATCATGGGAACTTCGGCGGTCTTCTCCATATTTTGCGACAGTATTAAACTGGATATGGACAAAATGGAGTTCACCTACTATGGACGACAACGCATTGAGCGACGTACCTCGATACTAACCCGGGAACTGGTGACAGCGGGAAAATTGAAACGCGTGCCCAGAACCGATAATAATCCCCATGGATTACTTATTGTCAACTGGCGGACTTTGCTGAACAAGGACCTTGAACAACGAACTAAAAATAGTTACTAATATGGGATGGAAGAAACTTATTTTCGGAGATAAAATGCCTGATAAGGATGATCCGAGATACAGAATCCAACGGGAGAGTGGAGTGAAAGCCGGGCGTGAAGTTGCCAAGGCGCTTGGAGTAGATAAAGCGGCTGCCAAAGCCCAACGTGTAGCATTGAAATATCCGAAGACTTTTCTTATAGTAGTTTTTGGCTTTGTAGTGATTTGTTTGGGATACAATGTTTACAGAATGGTTTATATCTATAATCCTCCCGGTGCGCCGCGAACCGCTGTGGAGCGCCAAGATGCTTTATTCAAACTGAAGAGAAAACATGTAAACCAAAGTGAAGATGCTATTTATCAACAGCAGGTGAAATTATTGAAAGATGAGATTGATGTGCTTACTGGCAAAGGAATATCTATGACGCATGATGATTCTTTGAAGGTGAAGATTCTACTGAAACAATTGCTGAGAATGAATAATTTAAAACAAGAAAATCATGATAACAGACAGAATTAATTTCAAACAGCCTAAGTATGTACTTCCGCTGATAATCTTTCTTCCGTTGCTTGCTACGGCCTATTTTGTCTTTGATATGTTTGATACCAAATTGACAGAAGCACCGACATCGTTAGAGACAACGGAATACTTAAACTCGAACTTACCACAAGCTGAGTTAAAAGATGATGGAATCGGAAATCGTTATGAAAGTATGTTAAAGTCTTTTGGTCGTATTCAGGATTATAGCGCTGTAGAAAGTATTGAGCGTGGAGAAAGTGAGGAGAATAAAGAGGGGTATTCGTCCAAATATTCGGAAGCTGACCTCGCTTTGCTTGACGAGGATGCCGCTCGAAAAGCCCAGGAACTGGAAAAACTGCGAAATATGCAGGAAAGTATTCGGCAAGGGGCAGCTAAAGGTAAAGGGATGTTCGATAACGGTATTCCGGATACACTGAGTGAAACGGATCGACTTGACCGTTCGAGACAAAGACAAAGCGAAGCATTGGCAGAACTGAACAAAGCGCTTGCAGAAGCGCGTCAGAAAGGGCAGAAAGGGCTTACGCCAATAGTTACAGATACACTAAAAACACCTTCGATAAGGGGTGAATTGTCAGCGAAAACAGAGAAAATGGGAACCGAAGGTATTATAACGGAAGGGGCGGTGAAAGGATTGGATGAGAATGCATCAGCAAAAGATGTTGTAAAGCTTATGAACAAGCCTTCGGATTATTTCTATACGATTGCGGAGAATGAGCGTGAGCCACATTTGATAAAGGCTATCATTGATGAGAATATTACCGCAGTGGACGGCTCGCGGGTGCGTTTGCGTTTGTTGGATGATGTCATGATCAGTGATTGTCTGGTGAGTAAAGGGTCTTATCTGTATGCTACGATGTCCGGATTCGGATCGCAACGCGTTAAAGGCAATGTACAAAGTATTCTTGTTGAGGATGAACTGGTGAAAGTGAACCTGGCGGTCTATGACACGGATGGCTTGGAGGGACTTTATGTTCCATCCAGCAAATTCAGGGAAACTGCCCAAAATGTGGCAAGTGGTGCCATTGGAGGGAGCATGAATATGAATACCACCGGAGGAGGGAATATGCTTCAGCAATGGGGAATGCAAGCATTGAACAATGCTTATCAGAAAACGACAAATGCACTTTCGTCTTCTGTGAAGAAGAATCGGGCGAAACTGAAATATGGCAGTTTCGTATATCTGGTAAATGGAAGGGAAAAAAGAAATAATAAATAAAAAAGCAGAAACATGAATACTCAGATGAAAAAGCTTATGGCATTGGTATGGGGGGCAACTGCTCTTCCCGCTTTTGCACAGAATACTTTCCAAGAAATGGAAGTATTGACTGTCAATGAACAGGTTACTACAGTGGTTACAGCGGGTGAACCTATTCGGTTTGTGGATATATCTACGGACAAGGTGGCCGGTGACCAGCCAATCAAAAATATAATTCGGTTAAAGCCTAAAAAGGAGGCCACAGACGGGGATATCCTCGGAATTGTCACTGTCGTGACAGAACGATACCGTACACAATATGGGTTGGTTTATACCAGCCGCATTGCAGAGGCTGTTACGGATAAGGAGATACAACAAGCGGAGATGCAGCCGTATCATAATCCGGCAGTGAGTCTATCTACGGATGATATGTATGCATACGCTCGTAAAATATGGAATTCGCCTGCCCGTTTCCGTGATGTCAGTTCTCGTGGAAACCGATTGCGTATGCGTTTGAATAATATATATACCTGCGGGGAATATTTCTTCATAGATTTTTCTATCAATAATCATACGAATATCCAATTTGATATTGATGAAATTCGATTGAAACTATCTGATAAGAAGATAACGAAAGCTACTAATTCGCAGACTATCGAGCTGAAGCCGGAAATGATGCTGGAAAAGGCAGTATCGTTCCGTGGAGGATACCGGAACGTGATTGCTGTTAAGAAACTGACTTTTCCAAATGATAAGGTCTTGTCTATAGAGGTGAGTGAAAAGCAAATTTCAGGTAGAACAGTCAAACTGAATATAGATTATGGCGATGTGCTGTGTGCGGATAGTTTCCATGATGCTCTATTGGAAGTGGATTAACTAAAAACGTTGAAACAATGAAAAAAATATGGATACTATGTTTAGTTTTGTTCGGGCTGTTGGCTCCTGCAATAGCTTCTGACGGTGACAGGTTCTTTCAGGTGGGTACAGGTATTTTGTATGAGCGTGGATGGGATTTGACTGTCGGTATAGAACAAGAAACCCGCTATCACAATGCGTGGGAGTATTTTGGAAATGTGTATTTGAAATGGGAGGATTGTGCTTCATGCGGGCATATCTGCCCTGAGTCTTTCTGGAAAAGTTATAATACGTGGGCATTAGGTGCTGCTTATAAGCCCTCACTAATGAGAAAACGTAATTCTGTCGGGCGCGCACGTTTAGGGATATCTATGGGGTCGGACAAGAATGAGTTTCTAGCTGGATTGCATATAGGCTACGAGCAGAATTATACTTTGCATAACGGTATGGTGTTATACTGGCAAGTGAAAAGTGACTTGATGATAAACGGTAAAGATCTCTTTAGGACGGGAGTAGTGCTGGGAGTGAAACTACCATTCAAATAAAGAATATGAGAAAATATATAATTCCAATCATGCTGTTACTTGCGGTTATATTATCTGCTTGTGACGGACACAAAGAATTTCCTGATAATTCCCTTTCCGTTTGTCATATCCTTTGCACAGACGGACAGACAATGAATTATGATGCTTATAAACAAAGTGGTAAGGAAGCGATAGCCGTTGTCTTTTATGTTAACCATGACTTGAATACAGAGGGGCAGGGATATGCGGTTTATCTCTGGGATATGGAACCGCTTGCTTTTGCCGATAGTACAGGAACAGCTCAGGATACATCAGCTGATACGGATGCCTTGGATGGCAATACGAATACCTATTCCATGTATGTGGGTAAAAAGATTGGTTCTCCATTGGCATTACAGGTGTTCAGCTTGTGGCGCTACGGACAGAGTGCCTATATTCCTTCGGTAGCTCAAATGAGATTGCTGAAATCTGCTAGAGATAAAATTAACCCGTATATTGTAAGTTGCGGCGGTGAACCTTTGCCTGACGATGCGAATGTATGTTGGTACTGGACTTCAACGGAAGTGAAGGGACAGGAGGCTAATAAGGCATGGCTCTATTCGATGCAAAGCGGAGCCATACAGGAAACTCCGAAGTCCCATGCCTATAAGTCTCGTCCAATTATTACTATCAATTATTAAATATGGAAGAGAGTAAGGAACTACAAGGGGCTTATAAAATCTTTAGAACGGTAATCTATATTTCCATTCTAATGGAGTTTTTTGAATATGCTATTGAACCTGCAATGCTCGATCATTGGGGAGGGGTGCTTTGTGATATTCATGATCGCATTAAATTGTGGTTTATCTATCAGGATGGAAACCTGGTTTATTGCAAGTTGGCTACATTTTTTCTGATTTGTATCACATGTATTGGCACGCGTAATAAAAAACACCTTGAATTTGATGCCCGAAGACAGGTGTTTTATCCGTTAATAATCGGCATAACTCTGATGGTGGCAGCCGTGTGGCTGTTCAATCAGGATATGGGTTTTACGCTTTACGGATTCCGCGCCAATATTATCTTTTATATGATTATTTCCGTGGCAGGTACGATATTGGTGCATGTGGCTTTGGATAATATATCGAAATTCTTGAAGGAAGGGTTACTGAAGGACCGCTTCAATCTTGAAAACGAATCATTCATGCAATGTACTAAGTTACAGGAAAATCCATATTCAGTAAATATCCCTATGCGGTTTTATTATAAAGGTAAATTCCATAAAGGGTGGATTAATATAACAAATCCGTTCCGTGGGTGCTGGTGTGTCGGAACTCCGGGATCCGGTAAGACATTTAGCCTTATCGAACCATATATCCGTCAGCATAGTGCGAAAGGGTTTGCTATGGTCGTGTATGATTATAAGTTTCCTACTTTAGCAACGAAACTGTATTACCATTATCTAAAAAATAAGAAGAATGGCCAGCTGCCAAAGGGATGTAAATTCAATATTATAAATTTTGTTGATGTTGAGTATTCACGTCGGGTAAATCCTATTCAAAAGAAATATATTGATAATTTGGCGGCTGCTTCCGAAACGGCGGAAACCTTGCTGGAATCATTACAGAAGGGGAAGAAGGAAGGTGGAGGAGGATCCGACCAATTCTTTCAAACATCAGCGGTAAACTTTCTGGCTGCTTGCATCTACTTCTTTGTGAATTATGAGAAAGAACCGTATGATAAAGAAGGGAATAAGTTGCAAGTGGAAATGAAATGGAATCCGTCTCTGAAGAAAAATGCTCCCACAGGAAAAGTGTTTGATGCAATGGGAAAGGAAGTGATTCCCGATTACTGGTTGGGTAAGTATTCAGACATGCCGCATATCCTGTCTTTTTTGAATGAGGGCTATCAGACTATCTTTGATGTATTGCAGACGGATAACGAGGTGGCTCCTTTGTTAGCTCCTTTTAAAACGGCTTTGCAGAACAAGGCACTTGAACAATTGGAAGGTATGATCGGCACACTCCGCGTATATACTTCGCGATTGGCTACCAAAGAGTCATATTGGATTTTTCATAAAAATGGGGATGATTTTGATTTGAAGGTTTCGGACCCAGAAAATCCTTCTTACCTGTTGATAGCTAATGATCCGGAAATGGAAAGTATAATCGGGGCTTTAAACGCTTTGATACTGAATCGCCTGGTTACTCGTGTGAATACAGGGCAAGGAAAGAATCTTCCTACAAGTATTATCGTGGATGAGCTGCCCACTCTTTATTTTCATAAGATAGACCGCTTGATTGGTACGGCACGCTCCAATAAAGTGTCGGTTGCTTTGGGATTTCAAGAGTTACCGCAGTTGGAAGGGGATTATGGCAAGGTAGGGATGCAGAAGATTATTACTACTGTGGGAAACGTAGTTGCGGGTTCGGCACGTAGTAAAGAGACATTGGAATGGTTAAGCAATGACATTTTCGGTAAGGTGGTGCAGATGAAAAAGGGGGTAACGATTGACCGTGAGAAGACTTCTATTAATCTGAACGAGAATATGGATAATTTGGTTCCTGCTTCCAAAATATCGGACTTGCCTACGGGATGGATATGCGGGCAGGTGGCAAGGGATTTCATAAAGACACGTATCGGACATAGTAACAGCATGAATATTCAGGAAGCTGAGGAATTTCAGACTTCGAAGTTTTTTTGCAAAACGGACTTTGACATGAAAGAGATTCAGAAAGAGGAAGGGGAATATGTCCCCTTGCCTAAATTCTATACCTTTGCTTCCAAAGATGCTCGGGAACGAATTTTGTATGCGAATTTTATTCAAGTGGATAAGGATATTAAACAATTGTTGGCTGAGGTGTTTAACCAAGCACGGGCTATCTAAAGAAATATGTTATCAAAAGTTCGACGATAATAAGCTTGGTAATTTGTGAATTATATATTATAACTTAATCGTTAGACTTTTGATAACATTCATTTAATATTTTACTTTTGCCATTCTTAAGTTTTTAAAAAGCTCTTAGTTTGTTTTTCAACTGGTAATTGATGGTTCATTATATCCCTTCTCATAAGTAGGCTCCAAGGTCTTGAGTAAATCTCTGTTGTATAGATACATGCTTCAGTACATCCCGAATATTATCCCTTGTTTTTGATAATGCACATAATATTAAGAATATTGAATATCTATTTTTTATGAATGAGCTTTTTATATTTATTAAATGAAAACCTACCATTTACCTACTAATGTAAAAGGTATCCAATAATATGGATGAGGATACATTTCTATAAGTTCTATTATAGCATTTCTAAATGCAATAGATTTGCTTTTTTCCACTTTTAGATGTTTGAGGAACCTTTGCATAAATTTATTGGCAACCTTGGCATCTACAGGCTTAATACAGTTTATAACAGAAGATGCACCTGCATAAAGAAGAGCCCTAGTTAGTCCCATACAATCTTCAGATAGCTCTATCTTGTTTTCCCCTGATGAGCAAGCAATACTTGTAACTAAATCAACATTTAACTTTATGCCAAAAATATCTTTTGCAGTCAGATCTCCATCAAATAACATGAGCCCTGATTGTAGAGGATCTTTGTAATTGAAATATCCATGACATAAAAAACTCATTATGTCCGCTTCTTCTCCATTTTGCAAGTGAGTTGTTAAAGCATCAGATCCTATATGTAATTTGCAATTGAATAAATCCTTGAAGAAATCAATATTTCTTTCAATGTATTCTTTCACTCCACCTTGCCGATCTATTCCATAAACAATACAGGATTTATATTCTATAACATTTCTTTGAGGAAGTAGTGGTATTAAAGAGGCTGATGGACTATAAACTATAATATAATTTTCTATAAGTCTCTTATCATCCAATTTAAGTGCGTGAAAAGGAACTAAATTTAAAATCCCTTCTGGTATAATATATACAATATCATCTTCTGCTATATACTTTTTTATGGGAGTGACTAGCAAGTTTAATTCAAGCCAATGCTCGCCTTCCATGGAAGGATGCTTGATCTCTTTATTACAAAACTCAAGACATTGGGTGATTTTATCAAATGAGATATTTACAGTTTCAACATGAACATTTTCTTCTTTGGATGAAACTATAAAAATGTACGTACAGTCAGATGTGCAATAATACTCAATTAATACAATATTTTTATCTTGTTTTATTAAATATTCATGTATCTCAGAGAAGGCTAAACTTTTTTCTTGTTTTATAGCATAAGAATCATCATTCATTTGACCGACTGTTTCTCTCACTTTAGTGAGTTTCAATTTTAACCTTGTCAATTCATTAGGTGAATTCACACTTCCGTGTTGAATGTGATCGATTTCTATATCGGCTATTTTCTTGATTATTTCATATTCTTCATCTATAGCTTTTTTTAAATGAGTATTGTCAATTTGCAGAGTATTGGCATGCGAATGTGCCATTAAGTGATATAAACTTATACATTTACTATTTTCAAGGAAGTTAAACGCTTCTATATATTTCCCATATTTTATACACTGTGGTATTACATAATGAAGATAAGTATTAATTTTAGATGAATAAGCTATAATGTCTTTCTCATAAAGCAAATTATGTAATACTGAATTTGCGTAAGATACAAATAATTTACAATAAGAAAAAGCTTTTTCATATTCCCCTTTCTGATCATATGACTTTGCCATATTTAGACATGCTAGTTGCTTTATTTCAGGAAGATTTAATTCTCGGGATATTTCTAAAGCCATGATACTATATTCGATAGCAATATCAAAATCCCCACTAAGAAAATAGGCGCTTCCAATATTTAAGTAACAATAGGCTTCACCTTCTTTGTCTTGAATAGACTTCTTTATATCTAACGATTTCTGTAAATAATATAATGCTTGAGACGAATCATATTTCTTATTTATATAAATAGCTCCTATATCTGTATAAGAACGCGAAATCTCCTGTTGCTGTTTGGTTTCATCGAATAATTTAATCGATTTTTTTAAATAATAAAGAGCTTTGTCCTCCATGTTTTCCATGTCCATAGAAGCAGTACCCATATTTTGGTAGCATATAGCAGCACTTGCTTGGTTATTTACTTCTATACAGATTTTTAATGCTTCTTTATATTCACTGATAGCTTCTATTTTTTTTCCAATATCTTGATAAACATTCCCAATATTTATTTTTGTTCCAATAATCAAATCACGACGTGAATATTGTATAGCAAAAGCTAATGACTGATTGAAATATTCTAAAGCATTACTGTATTTTCCCTCTTTTCTAGCAGCTATTCCCTTTGTAATATTATTCTCAATTAAATCTAATTCTCCTATATAAGATATATTTAAATTAGCATATTTCTTTTCAAACTGATTTAGTTCATCTATATTTCCAAGTAACTTATATAATGCAATAATTGTAGTATAACAATAATTTAACTTTAAAGCGTTATTTTCCTTTATTCTTATGTCTAAAGCTTGTTTGTACGAAATAATACTTTTGTTGTAATCTTTAGATTTATAGTACAAACTCCCTTCGTTTTCTAAGCAACAAGCCTCAATACTACCACAGCCAATTTCTCTTGCTATTTGCAAACTCTGTTCTGTATAATACAATGCTTTATCAGGATCACCGGAATCATCATAGATAGCACCTTGTGTCATTAAACAAATAGATAAATTCTGCTGATCTGTAAACTGGTTAGCCAACTCTAGTGCTTGAGAGTTCAAATCTAATGCCCTTTCAAAATCACCAATTATTCTAAACACTTCACTCAGATTATTTAAGCATTTTGATTCTAAAACTTTATCACTTATTTCCCTGCTCCTATTTAATGCATTCATGTAATTTTCAATTGATGTTTGAAAGTCACCTTTATTTTTATAAGCAGAACCTAGTACAATATAACAAGATATGGATGCGGGGGGATTGTTTTTAAATAGTTCCAAAGCCTTCTTTGCATATGTAATAGCTTTTCCACATTCGCCTATTTTATCGTAATTTATCGCAAGATTGCCATATAAATTATTTAACATATTGTGCTTTTGATGTTTTTCGGCCAGTGATACTGCATCTTGGTATTGCCGAGTGGCAGAGACATTATCTCCTAACATATTAAATATAATACCTTTATTGGTAATACACGAAATAACTCCTTCTATGAAGTTTTGTTGAGAAAATATCTGCATTAGATTATCAAAAATAGAATCGGCATAAGCAAAGTATGCTGTTTGACATAGAACTATTCCACATTGGTGCAAGTCATTATAGGTCAAATTAGGGAAATACCATTGAGCTTCTGATTTAAAATTCTCATAAAATGATTTAGGAGTGCCTTGATAATTTTCAGCAAACCTTCTTATAAATGTTATAATATCCATAGTGATAATTTTTATTGGTGTAAAATGAATGTTGAGCCAATGGTCTCTTTTTCTTTTCTTGAAAAGAAAGTGCCAATAATTCCTTCTGACTTTATTTCTGCCATAATTTTGAAGTCCCCCTTAAGAATACTACCTTTAGGTATTCCTACAATGGCATATAGATTTGTTTTATCTCCAAAAATACATTGTTCTTTTGTCGATTTCAATTCCCATGTGAATTCGGAATATGTTCTACAACCAAATGAAAATAATGTAGGCTCGTATTTTAACCATTTATTCCTTCTGTTTATTTCTATCAGTTTGTTTTCTATACTGATTTTACCTAAGTTGAACGTTATATCAGGAGCAATAGTTATAGATTCCTCTTTTTCTATTTTTGTTGTTATTTCTCGCGGAAATAAATCAAAGATAAAAGGCTTTTGTTCTGTTTCATTACCGATTTCATCGTTGGAGAAAGATTTTAAATGGATAGAGAATCTTGCCCATGTAAAAGTACAGTTACGATCAGGCAAAAAAGAACAAGACATACTTAAAAATAAAATATCATAATTAGAGAACCTTTGTGTTATTTCTTCTGTTGGTTTAAATTTCTTGTCATTTGATATGATTTTGCAATAAGGTAATCCGATTTTTACTCTATTGTTTTTTTTTGAAAATATTTCTTCTTCAGACGAATCACTTCCTAGCTCCAAGGTATTATTGGAATATTCCAACTTTATCTCTATTATTTTTTCTGCATTTTCATCCATAGTATTATTTTTTGTAATAAAAGCAATAATGTACTGGTGCGTTCTTAAACTATAGAATGAAATACTATTTATACGAAAATAATTTTATAATAGTTTCATAGTTAAACGCATTGTTCAGTTGTAAAAATACTGTTTTTTTGTCAATTAAATAAGCTTTTCAAAATTTTTAATGTGAAAAACTCTGATTATTTTTCTTTTAAAGTATGGATATATATAAAATACTCTAGGTGTCTATGTCCCCTAACTCTTAATTTGTTTGAGATAATATGCTTACTTAAAGAATGTTCAAGAAGTGATATCTGAAATCAGGGAAGATAGGCACGTCGATAGTTGTTAACCGTAGATGTTTTAATATTCTGTTTTTTTAGTTCGTTTCTACAGTATATTCATTGCTCATCAAATGGGATGCTTGATTTTACCATTTTTTGTAACTTTATAGTTGGTAGCAACAATATCGCTGGTACTTAAAAACTAAAAAACAAAAGTGCATTTCAATAATAGAGTGTTTTTATGTTGTGTATCAATACATTCATTAATACTCCTTACTTTGGATAATATATTTCTTTAGATATCATTATTTATCAAAAGATAGCACGGGCGATATAATTAATTTCGTTTTATGCTGGATGGTTTAAATTCAATACCTTTGTATTGATTCTGATGAAAAGTTTTAATCTATAAGATACAAAGTTATGAATAGTAAGCAATTAGGGCAGCGGTTGAGGATCGTTCGCGAAATATTCGGTTTAGGACAGCTTGATGTAGCGAAGAAGCTTGGCGTACCTCAGAGTTATATTTCGCGTTTGGAAAACGGAAGTATGGGCTCCGACCTTTTAATTAGTGCATTGGAGTTTTATAAACAATATATAAGTCTGGACAGGCTTCTCAATCAGAAGAAACCTATACTGGAATGTATTCAAGAGGAATTGGCGTCTCCTACGAGTGAATTGGTGAAAAATCGTATTGTTTTAGTACATGAAATGATTGATGAACTGTTTGACGCTTTTAAGGATGAACAGAATGCCAGAATAGCCGAGATAAAAAAACGGATACATGTTAAGATGGAAGCGCTTACTGTAGAAATAGATTGCAAATGACTATATGTGTACATAAAATAAGGATGCTGTTATGAAAACCGGGTTCGGATAAATGCACTTGTATAAAGAGAAAATTTTAATTTTTATGTGACACAAGTAGATAAGGGTTATTGGGATACTCCGGAAAAAAGGTTTCGGCAGGAGTGTTTAAGAAGATAAAAGGCAGTAGGGGAGTATTAATTCAGAAAAGTTTGTTTAATATAACAGATAAAGCTGGCTGCTAATTATTTAAGCAGGAGGTAACTGATAAATTGCAAGATATAGCTTATATAACGTTAAAAAAAGAACTAAAAAAAGCAATTTTGTTTAGTCATTTTGATGAAATGATTAAATTAGCAGGATTATAAAATTAGAGACCGTGGAGATAATATTATATATTTTGTTAGGAATGATTGCGGTAGCAGTTTGTGTATATCTATTTCACTTGCTCCGTTTAATCATTACTGTTTTGGCTTGGTTGCTGGCAGCTTATCTTTGTTTCTGGGGAGATAACGTGTTAGGTGGATGTTTAGTGCTGGGAATATGGTATGTTTTCCATTGTATTATGGAAGGCGTTGTACGTGTTTTCGGTGAACCGCAAGATAATGCATTAAAGGAGAATAAAGAAACGGTAGAAAGCTTTTTTTCATCGGCTAAGCCTGCTTCTCCACGTCGAAGGAAACAGGCTTCTTCAAGCGTTAATTGGAATTTTATTCTGATGTGCCTGATTCCTTTATTTTGGCCAGTGTTGATTTTCAAAACTTTCTTTGGTGGTAAACAAGCGGGTGAATTGAATGAATATGATTACGAGCAGCATTTGAAGTGTAATAAAAAATAAAAGAATGCATACCGTATAACTCTTCTTGAAAAACATTGCAGAATAAGAATTAATCATAAAATAGGCTCATAAATGATACTTTAACATGAAAATATTGCTATAAAGTATCTTTTATGTATCTTTGCGTCATGGATGATTTTAAGAATATCAAAAGAATGCCGAATGCTGATATTGTTATGGCACTTGGTAGAAGATTCAAAGAGTATCGTATAGCTTCTCAACTGACTCAAGCAGAAGTCTCGGAGAAGTCGGGAGTGAGCCTGCAAACTATTAAACGTTTTGAATCGGGGCAGACCTATAATATAACGATGGGCAACTTTATTGCATTGCTTAAAGCTATAGACTATGTAGATGGGTTGACTGAAATTCTTCCGGAAATTCCAGTTTCTCCTTATGTGATGGCAAAACTGGAGGAAAAGAAACCTAAACGAGTTCGTCATGGAAAATAACTTGAAAATAATGATTTGGGGACAAGAAGTTGGTCGTCTCTCTTGGGATCAACGTCGTAATCGGTCCGTATTTGAGTATAATAAGGAGTTCCTGAGTGATAATCTGGACATTGCACCATTGACGGCTTCTATCAAGAAATCACGAAACAGGTTACCGTTTTATGGGCAACCTTTTGATGATATATTCTATGGACTGCCTGCTTTCATTAGCGATAGCTATCCGGGAAGATGGGGAAATACCGTGTTTTCTGCGTGGGCGCAAGCTAATCACATTGCTGAACGTGACCTTACGCCTGTAGATAAACTCTCTTTTATCGGACAGCGTGGAATGGGGGCACTGGAGTTTAAACCTTCACAAGAAATCGGTACTGGAATGAGCTTGGTGCTTGATGATTTGTACCGTAAGGCTCAGGATATTCTTGAAGATCGGGAAGAGGTGATAGTGACAGGCGAAGACTTGACGCTTGAAAGCTTGTATGAAGTTGGAACATCTGCCGGTGGCCAGCATACCAAGGCGGTTATTGCTCGTAACAATAGAACGGGAGAGATTCGCTCCGGTCAGATTATGCTTCCAGAGGACTATACTTATTATTTATTGAAGTTTGCGGAGAAAGACTATTATCCGCTTACCGTGGTAGAATATGTTTATAGTAAAATGGCGGAGAAAGCAGGTATCACCATGATGCCTTGTGAGTTGATAGAAATAGGTGGCGACCGTCATTTTTTAACTGAGAGATATGACAGGAGGAATGGGAAGAAAGTCCATACCCAAAGTCTTGCTGCCATGAATCCCGAAGCCAATAGTTATGAAGACTTAATGTTTATCTGTGAAGATTTGAACCTGCCATACAAAGAAAAGGAGGAAACTTATCGCCGTATGGTTTTCAATATCCTTTCCACTAATGTGGATGCCCATATCAAAAACTTTTCATTCATGATGGAAGAGGGGGGCGACTGGCATATTACTCCTGCATACGACTTGACTTTTTCCTGTTTTAATCCGGGTAACAGATTTGACCCTGCACATTATTTAAAAGTGTGTGGCAAGACGATGAATATAAAGCGCGATGATTTATTGAATTTCGGCAAACGTTTTTCTATCAAGAATCCGGAAGAAATAATTGAGCAGACGACTGATGCTGTGATGCAATTCAGGAGTATTGCTGTTGAAAATGGTACGGAATCTTATTGGATTGACCGGATAGAAGCGCATTTTGCTGAGATGAGCCCTGATATGCTCTCTTCGCTCTCTGGGTATAAACCGAGTATCTACCAGTATTATTTAAAGGATGAGGAAATTTGGGTAAAAGAGGCTCAGTGGGTAGAAATGAGCAATGGCGCTATGCGTCTTACGGCTCTTATTAATGATGTTCCTTTTCGTGCAACTTTTGCTAGAAAATCAGATGTTGCCAAGAATGTAATGTTGCAGGGGGGCTGTAAGATGTCATTAGAAAATATGCAAGAATATGTCAATCTATATTTCTTGCCTAAATATAGAGATATGCAATCTTGATGTACTTAACAATCTGATTGGCGGATTGTATGACTTGTTGAATATAAACAAATAGTCGGTTATTTGACTTATATTGTTTAATTAGAAATAGATTTTTCCTTGAGATGGCATCAAATACTTTGGAGAACTCAGGTTATATTAAAAAACATCTTTTATAGCTACGCAAAGCGAACTCTAAGTAAGGCTTAAAAAGGGTTCTTGGTATTATTCAATTAATACGTAAAACTTTCTATCGTTTTTTTTCTTGTTCAATCAATTCTTTTATTATATATTGCAACGCCATTCTAGTTGAATAGACCCAAACAGAATTGATTATGAATAAAATTAAACAAATATTCTGTATCTTTTTATTAGCTTTTCAGGCACTCGCTAGTTATGCCGAGGAGCAAGTCACCTTGCGCAAAATGAAAGTGGGAGTATTCATCAGTCCTCCTTTTGTGATAGCTGAAGAAAACAATACATATTCCGGAATGGCTATTGATCTCTGGAAAGAGGTTGAAAGTGAACTCAATGTAGTTTCCCAATATGTGAACTATAGCAGTTTAGAAAAATTACTATCGGCAATCCAAGCCAAAGAAATAGATATCGCGGTTACCAACCTAACCGTCACCTATGATAGAGCACAGGTTATTAGATTTTCTTATCCGTGGTACGATGCTGGGTTACGGATTATGGTAAATGATGATCAAAAAGGCAGTATATGGAAAGAAATGAAGCAAAACGGGCAATTACAATCTTACGTATGTATTTTCCTAATTATCACCGTACTAACAATACTGCAAACCATTCTCTACCGAAGAAAGGATCCAGAATATCCTAAAAGATGGAGAGACGGGCTCTCTTTAAGCCTCTATAACCTGATGGAAACTTTACGAGGAGGAACTCTTGAATATAAATTCTTAGGATGGGCGGGACACTTGTTAGCTGTAATTTGGATGATATTCGGAATAGGAATAGTAGCTTACATCACTTCTACCATAACCAGTAGCATGACAAAAATCTCCCTAACATCTGAAATTAATGCACTATCTGACCTGTCAGGAAAGATTGTCGGTGTAGAAACTGGAGGAGTGGAAGAAGCTTTTCTGAGAAGCATCGGAATCAAGACTTTTCCTTACGATAATATTCTATTTGCAATTGAAGCATTGCAAAAGAATGAGGTACATGCAGTAGTCAGTGATGCTCCCGTTTTAGAATACTGGGTACATAAAAACCCACAGGAAAAGATAAGTGTAGTGGGTTCTCTCTTTCATCCGGACAAATATGCTTTTGCTACCTTCAAAGACAATAGCGAGTTAATTGACAAAATATCTGTAGTATTGATAAAGCTACATGAGTCTGGTAAAATAAAGGAGTTAAAAGACAATTACATGGGGGTAATATATGAATAATCCTGATATGAGTCAATCATTTTATATAGAACTCAGATTATAATAATGCGGATTTGATTGGAAGTGTTGTTACAAGGGATTGTCGGATAAACAAATGGATGGATGCCAAATCGTTGCTTCCGTATTTCGTACTGGCTTTGTACAAACTTTATTATCAGTGATTTTTCTAATATCCATATTTATAAGTTTTAAATGGTGATTTAATATTCTTATTTCTATTTCAATTCCCTTTCATCTATTCGATTTCGAGATGTTTCAATTTTTCTACTTTCCAAGCCTGTATCTTATTTCTGCATAACTTCGTTGGTAAATACTCTTTTTAATGGTAAAAAGGACGATTTATCAAAAGGAAAGCCGGTAACGGTCTGTTTTGCAAAGAAATGAAAAGATATGGCTAATTTTGTAGATAAAAAAGAAAATGCTCAAAATGGATCTATATGAAGTTATGGAGAGAGGAAAAAAGAATGTTTTATAATAGTTGCAATTTGCTTTTATGTGGCATTACATAAGTATCTGATGGTGTTTTCTTTTACTTCTTTAATAAACTGAATTAGAATAGCAGGATCGATATACTTATTGTTCCGTTTGCAAGTGATATGCAGGTGTGGTCCAGTACTTCGACCTGTATTTCCGGTAATACCTACTATCTCTCCTGGCCTTACTAGAGTTCCTTGTTCTACCCAGATACGAGACAAGTGGCAATAACTTACAAAATACTCACCATATTGGATGATAATATACTTTCCGGAACGTTTGTCTTCACCAGTTTTTTTCACTGTACCGTCAAGCATGGCATAGACTTCATCACTGGAAGCACGAAGGTCAAGACCGTTGTGATTCCGTTTCTTTCCTGTGAATGGATCTTTTCTTTGACCGAAAGGGGAATTGATTACAAGATGCTTCATTGGAAATGAAACACTGAGATAGCGGTTTATATACTCTTGACGTAAGCTGTCTGAAGGATGCTGTGATGAGGTGGCAGCGGGAGTTTGGTTATCGATTGGTTTATTATGGTAACCATGGATGGATGCCTTATTGACGTTATCCGCTTGGGTAATTTGATTGTTTTCCATATTTGGATTGGCAGACACCTGTTCAATATTATAGAGCTTTGAATGCTGTGTAATTGTGTGGAATTGCCCGAAAACGATTTTTGATGTGCAAAGCATTAAAAAAGTGAAAATTGCTCTTGATTTGTTCATGATATATCTATTAAATGAATATTTGAGATTAAATTTGTGACAAAGATAGAATGAAATATCATAAAAGTGTAATATATGAATGTTAATAAAATTAATAGTTTGGAAATTCCTTATAGTGTACTAGAGACCTTCGGATTGACCCGTAACATGATAGATGATCTACCGATGGACGTGCTCTCTCAAATTATGTTGGGGCAGCGCTCACCTGTTTTGCCTGTGGAGGTAGAAGGAGAAAATGGTGAGAAAGTACGTTCAAGAGCACGATTCTCTCTAGTATATGCACAGGATGGGAGAGTGGATGTGGTGTTTCATCCTGTATTTCAACCGATTGGGGAAAAAATCTGTATGGTTACGCGGGATTTGACTACAGGAAAAGAGAAACTGAAGATTATGGATACATGTAAAGTGTATTCGGATGTAGTTGTGGAGGGACTAAAAGCCGGTCGGGTAGTCATGGATTACATGACTGCTGATGACGGTAGAAAAGTAAAGGCTTTTCTTCAATTGGACCCGGAAACAAATGAGGTGCTTGCTGTGCCTACGGTAGTAATCGGACGTAACCTTCAAACATTGGTAGGAGAGTTTGATTTGACTGTAGCTGAAACTAATTGTATTCAGAACGGTGAGGTATTGACTATTGCTCAAGAGGATGAACAGATTTCTGTCGGACTGGACTTGAATTCACCAACTGGATTGCGATTTGAAAAAGGGAACGAAAAGCGTTGGAAGGAAGGTGGCATGCGCCTGTGGAACAAGTATTCAGTAGGTGTATTCGGCTGTTGGATGATGGATGACGGTGAATTGTCATATATAAGAGAAGAGGAATACACAGAAGAAATTTGGGATGAAATAGAGCGACAGCGCAATAATAAAGTAAAGAATCAACCAATACATAAGTTATAATAGGATGAAAAAGAAGTATTTACCAGAAGAAGAACTGATCGAAAAAATGCAGAAATCAGAAATCGGTTGGTTAGAGTATGTGACAGGATTTTCAAAAGAATGGGATGAGGAGTTTGCGGTTTTTCTTCAAGAAACAGCACTGGAGGCAACCGAAGAGTCAGCTCAGCGCTTTCTTGAATATAGGAAGGTACGAATGGAAAAGGGACTGGAGGAGGGTAATATGTAAATGAAGATAGCTATGGATGAACGAATGCGTGAAAAAACTGATCCAAAGGAAAAAGACGATTCCATGATTCTATCACGTGACGGAAACAAACGGTTTGTATTGTTCCATGCAGGAAGCCGGAAGATTATAGAGGTGGATGAACATACAGCTTCGAAATTGATGTTGCTAGAATCTCTCGGAGAAACAGATAAGAGCCAGCGTATTGCTTCACGGTTGATGGGAGGAAGGACTGAGGAATTTCGGTTAGATGCTGCTCTATTGGCGGAAATTGTGGAGAAAGGGCAAAAGAATATGAATTGTTCTACTTCTGAATCTCTTGTCGGTGCGAAAGAGGATATGCGGAAAACCGGAAAAGAAGATTGTCGAAAATCGGTATTGGACGCACATGTAACAGGAATCGGTGCTGCTGGAGATTTTCAATTGACGGCACGGATACAAGATCATAAATCGGGTGAGGTGCATGAAGTGAAGGGAGTGATAACGGGGTTTGATGCTGCTATGTTACGTAGTGATACCAATGAGCAGGGAAGGGATGGAACTGTGCTGAGAAATGCACAAGCACTTGCCTGTGAGAACTTTGAAAAAGGAATGTCGGCAGCTTTTACTCCCCATAATGCTATGACAATGAAAATGGAATAAAGGTTTGCTATCGAATTTTTATTCTTTCGAGAAATTAATCTAAAAAACAAATAATTAATGGCACTTAGGAAGAATTCTAATCCAGCTCCGATGCAACTGCATCCGGAGTTGCGGGAACTGCTTGTCCGTAACGGAATGGAAGCAAGTATTGTAATGAATGATACAAATCCTCGTTTGCTAGTACGCGGGCATGATTCGCCTGTACTCTCTTATGACCTGACAATGGAGCAAGTGAAGAAGTTGACGGGCTGGGGAAGTAACTTTGCCAATAAGACTGCATATGTTGCTTTCACAGATTTGGTGGAGAAGGATTTTGATATGCCGAAGGACTTTGTACATGCCCGAAACGCTAACGGACGGGTAGCTATGGGGTTGCATGGATATAGAATTGGTGCAGGGGAATACGGTCGAATAGGGCCGATGAGCACCCGTCAGGCAATTTATGCAGGTATGCCTCTTTCACCGCGATACTATGTGGATCGTCCACGTGGATTCTTTGGAAGATTGACTGGCTGGCTGGGATGGACTCCCCGACAACAAGAGGGTTTCCATTTGCGGCGTACAGATGGAAGGTTATATATGCCGAATGGCGCTCCTGTTGTTCCTGACAGACCAGACGGACGAATGAAACCGGGTGAATTCCAGTCAGGAGGATATGGATTTTATTACAAGGGAGAGTATCCGGAAATGGTGAAAGATGATAATCCCAACCGGGTGAAAGATCCGTTGAATGAATTGAAGGAGGCTTTTTTACCTATGTCCGGGAAAGTGGAGAGGTTGAAAGAACCTGCCAAGCCTTACAAAGAACTGGTATCATCATCTGTATATTTTACGGCAGATAAATTCATGGAATGTCTATCCTCTCACGGTATTGTAATAGATAAAGAAGCAAAGACGCTCACTATGCAACCGGAGCAGACGACCTTCGACCTGAAATATGACTTGACAGATAAGGAGCTGAAGATATTGACTTCGAATTCGCTGAAAGACACTAAGCTGGAGGAGCGGCTGACTATCATAAATGGTATTATCGCTCAGGATTTTGAGCAGCCTGTGACAATAGAGATTCTGAATGGTCATGAACGGATAGATATTCCTCTTAAACCGGCTACGGTTGAGGAGATTAGCAGGCAGGAGAAAAGGCAAAATGAGGAAAAGAAGATTGTTCAGCCTGATGTCCGGACAGAATGGGTGAAGGAAAATGAGGAATTGAGAGTTGTGCCGGACGGCAAGGTAATTCCTATCATTACGGAAATGGACGGACACCATTGGGAGCGGAATGTACGTGGGGGACGTGATGTGGTGCTGAAGAACGTGGTGGCTTATGAGAATGGCAAAGAGTTTTTTTTGCATGCGGAAATTAATGGAGAATTGTTCGAACGTACGCTTACGGCAGAGCAATTTAAAGAACTCTATTACCGGACGGATGAGGTGCGTATTGAAATGGTAGATAAATTGCTGGATGGAATCTCTTTCAAGAACGGAGATTATAAGGGTGAACTGGTTAATGCCAATGTGACGGATGCTGCCCGGCTGTCCGACATAAAGGATAGCAAAGGATGGTTCCGGGAAGGTAAAGACGGGCGTGAGGTGAACGTCGAGCGTATCGGTGTACAGGCATTTGACGGTGGAAAGTATGTAATGAAAGGTTCGGTTGACGGGGAGGAGATCAGTCGTAACATAAGCAAGAAGGATTTTGATAAGTTTCTTGCTATGGATGATTACCATCGGATGCGGATGTTTTCAAAATTGTTCGATGAAGTGGATATGAAAGAACGGCTAGGACTTGGTGGCCGTATTACAGCTGCTTTGGCTGCCGGAGTGACAGTAATGGGAGAAATGACCTTGGATGAGGAACCCAGCATGCACTATCATCGGCCATATGGACCCATAAGTCAAGTCAGAGCTTATTATAAGCCTGGAGTGGATACACCAGAAGAAGTTGCTATGCGTAATTTCGAGGCTGCGGCTAATACGGAGAACCTACAAAACGGATTGAGAAAATAATGATTATATTATGAGCGAATTCACTTATGAAGACTTCAAAAGTCGTTTAAGTATTCAAACGGTGTTGGAGGATGCAGGATATCATTTTGATCGTCGGCAAGGTTTGCGTAATCCTGTTTATGTGAAACTGGATGGGGATGGTAGACGTGTTCATGGTAATAAATTTGTTGTGAGGAATGGGGCATTTTGTTTTAAACCGCCTGAAAGACGGTGTTATAACGTGATTTCTCTTATTAAAGAATTTCCGGAGATGTTTGCAGATTATAAACCAGGAATGAATTTAGACCGATTGGTAAATTTGGTATGTAACCGATTGCTGAATAATCCTACTGTTTACAAACAATATGATATTAAGGAAGATAGACCGGCACAGGTGTTTGATGAATCCATTTATGAAATAAAAAATTATGATTTGAATGACTGGGATTCAAGAAAAGCATTTTATCCATTCTTTAAGGATCGTGGACTGGATTTGAAGACACAGGCTGCTTTTGCTGATTATTTTGTTCTTGCCAAGAATATGGGACGTGAGGATGGAAAGCAATATACTAATCTGTCATTCTTGTTCCGTATACCTAACGATGAGAAAAAGGTTGTCGGGTATGAAGAACGCGGATATCTTCAGCTGAACTTTCCCGGTGCAAAGACACACAGGGGGAAAGCTATGGGGACGAATTCTGTTGATGGACTATGGTTTGCCAATCTGAGTGGAAAGCCGTTAGCACAAGCAGAACGGGTACTTTGGTTTGAGAGCGCTTATGATGCCATGGCGTATTATCAGATTCATAGGGAGAAGGGAGAAGATACGAAAGGAGTATATGCTTCGACAGGCGGGAGTCCCAGTGAGAAGCAATTCAGCGGTTTGATAGCAGCTTGTCCGAGAGCGATGCATCATTTGTGCTTTGATCGTGACCATCCTGGACAAATGTATGCTTGTACATTTGCCGCTGTGAAAGATAACAGATTATTCAGTAGTTATTCCATGAAGAACGGCACGATTGTATTTGTGGATAAAACGGATGGACGATATGACCGGCACGAAATTGCACGGGAAAATTTTTCCTATCAGAATTTCTGTAAGGAATTCGGGATACACGATTCTCAAACTGTTTATCATCCTGCTGCCGAAGGGTACAAGGACTGGAATGACCAATTACTGGGTAAACGGATGAAGGTGGAGGAGGCAGAAAATATAGGAAAGGATGAGCGGAAAGTGTCAGATGAGGGAGAATTAAGTTCGAAAAAAATGGAGGAAAAGAAGGAAGAGAAACGGGGTTATGGCTTCGGTAGATAGATTCAAGATAATAATAATTAATGTTGTAGTAATGGGTTGATTATGAAGGATTCAGATGTTAAAATCATCCGCCCGGATGTCCGGCAATTTGTGATAAATGAGTTACATTTGTTGTTGTTGCTTGTACTAGGTGTACTTTGCTGTGGTTTAGAGGAAATACCTTTCAGTGATATACTAAAGATAAGTTGTCTGCTACTGATGTTCTACTTAGCTTATAGTTGTCTGTTCCTGCTACGTTGTCGATTCACCATTACGGGTGAACAGCTGATTTATGAGCGTGGCGTGTTTTCAAGGAAATCGGATTTTATCGAACTATATCGTGTGGTGGACTTTAAGGAGAACCGTTCGTTATTGCAGCAACTTGTCGGGTTGAAAACTGTGGTGGTTTATTCCGGTGATCGGACGCATCCGCATCTGGTGATAACAGGTGTGCATAATCGTGTACCATTAGTGGCGATTATCCGTGAACGCGTGGAGTATAATAAACAAAGGAAGGGAATTTATGAGATTACAAACCGTTAAGTTATTGTTCATGACAGGTCTTCTGATTTATGCTGGTAGTCTGTCTGCACAGGTGTATCAAAATCCTTTGGAGTGGATGGCTCTCGGAGAAGGAAATGAGTCTATAAATAAGGAGATATCATCACAGATAAAGGGACAGACTGAAACGGCTGTTTTGCAAAATACTATTGCTGCCGAATTCAAAAAGATTCATGAATGGGAGAGAAAATACAGTGACTATACCAAAACAGTAAGCGGTTATGCTTCATCCCTAAAGGCAGCCAGTTGCATCTATGATGATGCGTTACGCATCTTTATTACACTTGGGAATTTGAAAAAAGCCTGTGAAGAGAATCCACAGGGGATAGTAGCTTCCATTCCTATGAATACATTGTATTTGGAAACGGCGACAGAACTTGTGTCCACGTTTACCCTGATACGGAATGCAGTGGCTAAAGGTGGTTCAACAAATATGCTGACAGGTGCGGAGCGCTCAGAAACATTGTGGGCCATCAATGACAAACTGGCTGAGTTCAACAAGAAGATTCACCGGCTTTATTTGAGTATCCGTTATTATACTCTGCTGGATGTATGGTATAACTTGTCGGCTGGAATGATAGAGCGGATACCTGGCACTATCGCCCGACAAGCGCATGAACGTTGGCGGAGAGCTGCTAGAAGTGTTTCATATTAATGGTAGATGAGAAGGGAAAGAAATATGATAAAGGTAGACACTGATGGCTTTTTGTATCTTAACGCATAGAGAAAACCTCTTTATATAAGTAAAAATATGGTTTCATTGGCAATGATGCCTTGGCTATTTACAATTGATAGCTAATATATTATTTATATTGGTAGTGTAACATGGAGACTAATAATACTCTGTTTCGGGTACTAAGTAAAGACTATCTCCTTGGGGGAAAAATTTGTAATATTGAAACGTTCCTCTACGTGAATCTTTTATTGTGTCTTCATACGTTATAGCTATTCCAATTTCAATCAAGTTTTGAGAGTTTAAACAGATGCTATCTTTAATATAATTTGCAAAACAAACAGCACTTGAGAAAGTGCAGTTTGCATAATAACAGGTTGTATCTTCTGTTATAAACTCTATTGCGTATCTATATTGAGATGAAAAATCAATCGGTATATTATGTATCATTATGTCTTCTCCCAAGCTATCAACATTAACGTACATTCTATCAATTTTATTCCAAGACTGCTCTTTTTTCAGTTTTTCAAAATATTTTTTTTCGTTTATTGATAATTCCGGTTGTTTAGGTATTGAATTTGCCATAAATAGTCCCGGATACGGAAAAATGCAGGCTCCGATAATGATAACTGTCCAAAGCAAAACCAACAGTGTACGTTTTATTATTTTCTTTTTCATAGCTAGTTAGGCATAATTATATAATTATGACCTAATGAAATACTATCTTTATGTAAGTCAAATTTATAATATTTGTATTTATCGCTATTACCTGATTTCTCAGTAGGATGGTTGTACTCTATTACTACTTCAATGTTTGCCAAATTTGGTGATTTGAAACATATACTATCTCTAACATATTTAGCGATAGTAAAAGCATGTTCTTGTGTATTGTTATTGAAGTAAAAAATAGTATCTTCCGTGCCCAGACTTATTGTATAGATATATTTAGACGAGAAATCAATCGGTATGTTTCGTATCATTATATCTCGCCCTAAGCTGTCGATATTCATGTACATTCTATCGATTTCATTCCAGGACTGTTTTCTTAGTTTCTCAAAGTATTTTTTTTCACTCGTTGATAATTCTGGTTGCTTAGGCAGAGAATTTGCCATAAATAGCGCAGGATAAGGAAAAATATATATAGCGATAATGATAGCTGTCCAAAGCAAAACCAACAGTGTACGTTTTATTATTTTCTTTTTCATTACTAATCCTTTCTCTCTTTTTTCATGTGATTGTGATAAAAGGTATCTATTCTCTTTGCTATAATAATTCAATATGTGTGGTTACGTAAATTTTGATGGTATCTTTTACACTATGGTTATCTCCATTTAAATAAATTTGGGATACCATCTTCTCAATATAATATATAATGCGAAACAAAATGAATAAATAATAGGATATACCACTCCCAATAAAATGGGAAGAGCATACTCTTCCCTTGAACTTCCAATAGTTCGATTCCCACCAAACAAATACAACAACTTTTCATATAAGTAATTATTCATAGCTGAATCAATACATAAAAACACAACAAGTAATATACAAGACATAAGCAACAGTGTAATCCTATGTATAAGCCATCTATTATTCTTTTTTCGTATGATGAATATAGCTATCAAAGTAATAAGCAGCCATAATAATGAGAATCCTATTCCTGAATTTATAAACAGATATATCCGGTTATTCAGCCCACCAATTAGATTTAAAAGTTCACAAAATTCGGATAAAAAATTACTACAATAGTTCCGTTCAGTAAGCACGTCAATATCATATAGGTAATATGCTCTATTTTATTTCCCAAAACCATACTTCTTTTGATTTATTTTTATCACTGTACCAACCATCCCAATATAGCCCTAAGGTATTTGTTAGAAAGTTGGATACCCTGCCTTGGCTTCGTAATTTATCAACTCCTCTGATAATATGTAATAGATGAAATTTTATAAAATCACCTAAAACGATTATGTTTTGTCAAATATGTACTGGCTGGATAGAATCCTAGAAACTTTCTTTTCTTTTGTCTTTTATAATATCCATTTTCATCTAAATATACATCCAATCTCCAAAAATTAATATCTTCTTTTTTAAAGATATCACCATAATTTCTCATAAAAATTGCGATTTCATCATCTTCATTCCAATTATATGTATATGGAATTCTATATATAGCAATATAATCTTTTATATATAATTTATCTTGTTCTCCACTATATGTACATACAACCTTTCCCAAATATTCATATTCGTTGGGACTATGAAAAATAATGGTAGGACAAAGCATATAATAGAAATACAGTACCATTATTATACTTAATATAATGCTCCATCTGACTATAGCGAACTTCTTTACTTTGCAAAACATACATGTTTCAATTTACTTTCAGTCATTATTGCGGCATCTAATGCATTCAAAATATCTTGTGCAGTCAATGTTTCAGCAAATCTCCCATATTTATAATATAGGTTAAAACCTATTTTTATAGCAGTCTTATCATCGCCTGTATCTTCTGCATTTCCGCCCTTACTATCTATTATTTGAGCTAAATCTGCACCATTTAATAAAGTATCCTCATCAAATCCTACACTCAACCCCACATAACCATAATGAATATTTGACCAAACATCGTAATAATAATCATAATCCTTGTACTTATGATAATAACTTTTGTATATAACTTGTGTTTGGGGATGAGTTCTCTCAACAGCCAAATGGCGAAATTTATCTCTGATTTTTGGCTTGTGATCCCAAGGCCTTTTGGCAAAGACTCTTTCTATCCATAATATTTTGGCTTTCAAAAGATTTTGAGGCTCTGGCGGATTTAAATATTTCCCTATTGATTTATTGTTTTTCCATTCTTCATATCTCTTTTTATATTCTTCATCCAATGTCCAATACCTGATACTATCGGCTATTTGGCTTCTCGTATTTGTTTTTATTTCATTAACAATGTATTCTGCAATAGCAATTGCTCCATCAACATGTTTACATCGCACCATTGTTTTCTCACTAACTTTAACTGTCGGAGATTGGAGATAAGGCATTATTATTATTTCTTTGTCGAGCCATTCTTTTTTGATTGTGAGCTTTATGACTTCTCCTTGTTTTTTAAGCTTTTCTCTTTTTCCTTCAATTTCCACCATCCATTTTACGCGATTCCTGTCGTTTTGTGAAACATTGATATTATAGTTCTTTACCCTATATTCAACCTCGGTATTGAGATAAGCTGTTTTTGCTCCTTTTACAGCCGTAACCAATGGAGTTGACATTGCCTGCGGTTCAGTCCTCACAATATACTTAACCTCTTCCTCTTCATATTCTTGCCAGCCGGTTGCATATTCATCGCTTCTGTCAAGCCGGAGCATTTTATTATTAATATCCAATCTCATGGGGCTTATGGCAACATTCGTGGTCATGTTTAAACATCCTGCACGTTGCATTTCTTCTATGAATTGGTATATATACGCATCCTCAAACTCTATCCGTTTGATGCAAACTTCGTCATCTCCCGAAAGGACTTCAATCGAACCGGTTACTTTCGGCTTATCTTTACTTGTCATTAGGCGGAACAATTCCGAATCTTCAGTAGATTCGACTTGTGCAAAAATCTCTCCACCATAAATATGGCTACAAGGACGTCCTTTCTGATCTACATCTCTTTGAAATGCATGACTAAATCGAAGAATATCATACTTCTGATTATTGACTTTTAAAACAGCTTTTGTTAAATTCATATGCAATTTGCTTTGTTATTTTTTGTCTAGTTTGAAGATTACCGGAAAGGTGTATTCTACTTTCACGGCTTTGCCTCGCTGTGTACCCGGTTTCCACTTTGGCATCAGTTCTACTATACGGAGAGCTTCTTTGTCCAAATCAGAATCTATGCCACGTACTAAAGTCGGTTCGGTGACAGAACCGTCCTTGCCAATTATAACTTTTACAATAGCTGTTCCCTGTATGCTATTCTTACGGGCATGTTCAGGATATTGAATATTTGCAGCAATAAAATCCAGCATTGCTTTTGTCCCTCCCGGAAATTCCGGCATGATTTCCACTGTTTCATAGACGGGTTCTTTCACTTGTTCCTGTTCTATCTGTTGTGTACTTTCACTCTTTTCCATTGCTCTCAATAAATTTTCAGGAATGGGCGTTCTTTTCACCCTCTTCCATTCATTTTCATTGTCTGTCAGTCGAAATTCAGCCATCATTAAAATGGGTTTTCTGTCAATATCGACTTTGTAAAAATAGCGATAAAGCCCCGGTTTATTCGGATGCACATCCGGATAAAGAGAAGCACTCAAGGTCCGTTCTCCTTTATTAAGTATCACATAACCAATATCAAAGAAATTGGCGTTCATCGGTAATTCCCTCCAAATACCCTTTTCATCCTTGAAAGTGATATAATAATGTTCACCACATTCAATTTCCTTTCCACTAAAATTATTGAGAATAAATGTCGCTTGCTCTACTTCCGTCGAATAGACCGGATATTCGGGACGTATATAAATGCCGAGCGTGTCGCTTGTGCCCACCTTTTCATTGATGATGGGCACTTCTGTGCCATTGAAGCGAAAAGCCGGGGAATCCATCACTTTCTCCCGGAATTCTTTCCGCTTTTCAGGAGTATTCATAATCATATTAATCTCTACATGGTGCAGCCCCACACCATATCCTGTTATGTTTCTTCTTATTTTTTCATTCCCTGCCTTTTCCAGTTTCTTGCTTAGCTCCTCTTTGATGGCAAGCAATTGCTTTTGTGAATAGTTACTTCCCCCTATAAGTTCTATCCTAAAGTGCTTATTTCCGGCAGCCTTCTCCAATTCCTGCCGTGCTATTACTGTATCCCCCGTAACCTGAAAGACAAGTTCGGATTTATCGAAATAGATGCCTTCAATGAAATCAGGACAATTAGGGGTTTCCAAGGAAAGTCCCGCAATATGTGGGTCATTACCATAAACTTTGCCCAATGTGTCCAGTATCTCCATTCCTTCCGATTGGTCATAGGGCTGTTCTATGCTATCATTTACTAATTTATTTTCTTTTACATGGTTCTCTTTATTCATCTTGCATGATGAAAGAATCATTAAGAAAAGGATATAATAGATTTTGTTCATGATGTCTCTTTTTTACGGGTTTATAGACAATAACAAAAATACAAAATATATACTTTTATCAAGGGACATTCAAATTTTAATTTGCACCAGAAATGTCTTTCGGCTTTTATTTCCCGGTTTAATTAAACCAGAACATAAAATAAGAGGGTATTCGTTGCCGACCTACCCTCTTGTGATTTACTGGCTTAATACATCGTTAGATTAAATCTACTATTAATATTACTAATTTTACACATATATGCAGTCGTACCATCTCCGGCACTAAGAATTCCTATCGGATTGTTGCTTGTTAAGTAACATAAACCTCCACTATCTCCTCCCTGACTATACACGCTGACTTCTATGAAATCATTCATCGTTTTATAGATGGTTTCACCTCCTTCTTTATAAGAAATATGTGCATCGGTACTCGGACTTACAATGGTGCCACTTTTAACGGCAGCTGTCTTGGCTCCTTCTAATTTAATAGAGGTGCCTTTTTTGAAACTTGTTCCTAATGTTGTTGATATTTTCGCCCCTCCGAATTTAGTTGTGTAAGTAAAGGAGAATATCCCGGTATCATAGGGAATAAAGGCTCCGTCCACCTTTTCAGTAACAGTACAATATGTCGGCTGATTCAACAACTCATTTTCATATTCCATGAATATAGATGTATTGTGAGGAACATGACCGGCTGTAACTATACCGACATTTCCAGCAGCGTCTTTAGCTCGATAGCCGATGCTTCCTGTTGATGTTGTTCCCAATCTGTTTATTTGGGCACAAGGTTTCATTTCCAAAGCACATCCTTGAGGGATTCCATTGGATTGTTCAAACTTTATTAGAGGGGATGAAGATACCTTATTTTTGAATTCTGCTATATTGGCAGGTGTGCAATTCATGCGTATAACTACTCTGTTAAATTCTTCATCAACAGCTAATGCAGACCATTCTATTCCTTCAATAAATTTGTAATTAGATTCATTTGAGAAAAAAACGCTTATCTGTCCCTTCAGTGAACTTAGTTCATTGTAGGAATATTCACAGGGGATTAATCTAATATTGGTAGATTTTGTTCTATCCTGATATTCATTTTCAATATTCTGGGTTACATCTCCTTTAATCAGAATAGCTACTTCTCCATTTTTGATATACGTTCCACCATAATTATTCGGATAAACTATATCAATCTCACCGGAACGAGTATTAGACATAAAAGATTCATCCAAATTCATACAGATTTGATCGACGTTTACTTCTTGTAAAGGAGGAGTGTTTACTACCGATCCATTGTCCATATTATCGGAACATGATGCAATGAATGTACTTAATAACATTGATAATAACAAAATTTTCTTTTTCATCATTTTTTGTGTTTAAAAGGTTATTAAATATTCAGTGAATTTTTAGTACTCACATCATTTGTATTCTATTTTTTGTGTTTTCTTGAAATTATACCCTCTTAATATATAAGATGCAGAAATTCGGTTTTACTATCCATTTTTTATAAGAAAATATTTTTTATTGTTCTAATTTGTGGTGGATGACTTGAAGCTAAATTCGCTTTTGTAGATTCTAATCCTATGTTATTGTACCAAAGGATAATGTGTTATGTAATGTACGATTTTCATATACGATGATTGTTTGATGCGAAATTAAAATTAAAAAAACAGAGCTTTTTCCTTATCTCTTTTCCCTTCACTGATAATCTGTATTCCTTTGTCAGAAAATGATAATCGTGTTTTTAACAGATATGGGAGAAGACATAAAATATATTCTTACTTACTACAAATTTATTAACGGGTCGAAAAGATGCGTTTGGTTCGGAGTCTTCCTGTTAATGGCTGTCTCGAAGTTGAGTGCCCAGGTGGATCCTACATTGACCGGACTGATTCTGACTTATACAGATAAGGCGGAAAAACAGTTGAAAAGCCAACAAGCAGCTATGGCGTTGGAAACAACAGGGCATGTTTGGGTGGCTTCGGAAGTGGAAAAGACAACAGAGGTACAGAAGGTTTATAATGATTATCTGGACTCTTTCAGGGATGTAGTATGTTATGCTGCACAAATTTATGGATTCTACGTGGAGATTGATAAGTTGCTTGATAATATGTCGGATATGAATCGTGTATTGAAGCAACATCCCAGCGGTGCTTTTGCAACGGTATTGTCAACCCACAAAAATGTGATTTATAGAAATCTGACACTTAACAGTGTGGAAATTGTGAATGACATCCGGCAAGTCTGTCTGAGCAATGTAAAGATGACTGAGAAGCAGCGTGTAGAGATTGTCTTTAACATACGGCCAAAATTAGTAAAAATGAATCTCCTGCTCCGGAGGTTGACGCGGGCTGTTAAATATACCACTTTTGCTGATATTTGGGCAGATATCGAGTCACTGGAGAAGGAAAGGCCGAATAAATTAGTTATTGCCCGTGATTGCATCGGAAGATGGAAAAGGAAAGGGTATGTCGGTTTTTGAATAGTTGATTATGAGAAATCATACGTCCATTATCCTTATTTGAAATATGGACGGGCTGGTATAATACAAAATGTTTGTGATTTATGGGAGTTTGGAAAAATTTGGCAAAAGTAGTTACTTATCCTGTGACACATCCGCAACGTGCCGTGAGGGAGGGCTTTGGCATAGCTAAGAAGGGGGTTATTGCCGGTACTGTTGGGTATTTGGGCTGGAAGAAGCTGACAACTGACAAATCGTTGGCTCGTATTGCCGGTGAAGCAGTCGTTGGAAAGTCTGTCGTAGATGGTGCAGTCTCTATAGGGAGTGATTTGAACAGACTGCGTGAGGAAGCGGGCGGTGCTCTTGAAAAGGTTAATGATACATTAACCGGTGTGAATGGCGGCCTGAACGGTGTGAATAAATTCTTTCAGGGGCTTTTCAGTGGCAACGGAGGAAATATGTTAGGAAACTTTTTCTCGAACCTTGGTTCAGGAAATGTGTCAGGGTTAGGCATAGCCGGTCTGGTAGGTGCCGCCTTGTTGATTTTCGGACGCTTCGGTTGGTTTGGTAAGATTGCCGGCGCTTTACTCGGAATGCTGGTTATCGGGAATAATTTCAATCTTAAAAGCAGTACGGGCGGGCAAACTACCCGTAAGGATACACAGAAATTACCATACTCAAATGCTTCTGCTTATTCACCAAAAGACGATCAACATAGGGTGTTCGTAAAGGCATGGAGTAGTGACGGGAAAGACTGTCCTGCCGTGGAAATGCCGAGACAGCAATATGATGCGCTTATCCGTGAGGGGTATACTAATGCGCAAATTTACCAAGAAGTATCACAGATGCAGAAAGAAAAGGAAGAGGAAAAAAGAAGGGCGGTTATCGTCCGTTAAAAATATGCGATTATGACTTATACAAATGAGATGAACCTTGCTTCGGATAGCGGGTATTGCATGCCCTTTGAGGAACGGGACGGGAATGTGGAACTGACACTTCCGTACGGAGAACAGATACACCCTAAAACCGGAGAGAATTTTTTTCATCATGGAGTGGATTTCAAAACGGAATATTACCTATTATCTGCATTGGCAGACGGGAAAGTGACCGGTATTGGTTCTGACACAAAACATGGGTTATATGTAATTATCCAATACGGTGAATATATCGTGAAATATGGTCATTTATCCTCGTGTCATGCTCTGTTCGGACAGCAGACAGCTGCCGGACAGCTGGTAGGTGTGAGTTCTGAACTATTGCATTTGGAGGTACATTATGGAGAGGAGGAGGTGAACCCAATAGATTTTATCACCATGCTATATTCGAATATGAAAAGTAGCGGTATGCAGGGCGAAGGAACGTTTCCACCGGAATTTGTATGCATCGATGCGGATGTGATTACGGACTATGATACACAAAAGAAAACGATAGAAGAGATGATGCTCCGCTATTATCCGGCATATATGGAGGCAATACGGCAGGGAACATATACTGTCGGAAAACATACAGAACAGTCGTTACGTAATATCTTTACGGTTTCTGCCATAAAGAATTATTTTTTTGAAACGATTCCTTCGCTTGCGAATCCACTAGGGATTGGAGCGAAAGCGGCACCGGTAGCTGCGAAAGTACAGAATCTGTTGATTGCCGACTTTTTGAATTATTTGGCTTTAAAACATCATGTATTTCTGCCTGGATTGACGGAGGACGAAAAAAAAAAGTAGAACGTCAGGCGGTTCTTGCTTGCGGAATCATAGATCCATTGGCTCAACTGGAGATTGATATCCAAAGTTTTGACATCCCCAGGCTGGTGACGGTTTATCCCGATCAGGCCGGTATCCGTTGGTGGACGAAGGCATGGTTTAATAACCGTTCGGAAGGCGAAGCAGCCGTAGAGATTAGCCGGGAAAAGGCATTTAAATTTATGGCGGGTGAAATAGTGAAAGATACGATGCTAGAGAAATACTTTCCCAGACAGATGCAGATTTATCATCAAGCTATCGAGCAGACGAGGGAGCAACTTTTGTTTTCCTTGGATGAACCGGTAACGCAACCAGTATCGGATTTACAACTAAATCTATAGATAAATTATATGGAACTATCAGAAGAACAGGTATCTAAATTCGCAGAGTTCGAACGCTGCTACAGCCAGTATTTCTATGGTTCGGTGGCACCGCTTATGGAACAGGTACGTAAGGAAGTGAGTGACAAACAATTGGAAGAAATGAAAGAGTATTCCAACAGTTTTGCCGGAATCCTATCCATGATTTCCAGTCCAATGGGAGGCCCATCGAGTAACTCTATTGATATGATTGCCCGAACCGGAGTTTGGAGTCGCCTGAAAACAGAAGATTACATAGCCTTGTGTCAGGAGCGTATCGGTAAATCGGAACAAATAACAGCTGATTTGAAGCTGATTGCCAATGACTGGCGCAATGAACTGGTTAGTGTTGTGGGGCGTGAACACTATGATTCAATGAGCAAGGCACTGGGAACGGATGTCGCCTATGCCTATACAAGCTATCGTATGGAACAGCTGATGATAGACCAACTTGTTCGCCAGAATATGCCTAAATCATCTTTGGATTATATAATGAAGAAGGCGGCAGATGGCAGTTTGTTGGGATTGCCTGCCCAACTTCAGCTTTCGCCTCTTGACAGGGAAATAGCGGAAGCAAGCGAGAAAGCTTATGAGCCTACTCTTTTGGAAAAGGGGACAGGTAAAGTGCTTGGTTTTGGCATGGATACTGTGACAACATGCGGCTTTTCCAGTTGGGCAAATGTTGGGAAACTTGCATTATTCGAAGTTGCATCGGAAGGAGCAGGTGCCATTTTTGACGCTACCCGAAAAAAGGATGAGGGGCAGGGTGTGGAACAGGTTATCAGTCAGGGCATTTTTGGTGAAAGCAATGTCCTCGAAACTTTCCGCAAACAGTCGAAACGCATTGATCCGTATGAGAACGGCTATATACGAGGACTTGATGAGAAAATGCAGGGACGTATGCGGCTGATTCCCCAAGAGAATTTAGCCTGGATGAAGGAGATGGGTTGGCATCCGGAAGAATTAAAATTTGATTTTAAGCAGCCTATGAAGGATGAGTATTCCAATATTCCTTCTGTCATATTACCGGGTAGTGAGGAGGCGTATCTTGCTTTGCAAGAGGAACGGAAAAAGCAGGTGGAGAAACCAATGGAAAAAATAGATGAGAAGGATAATGAATTATCCGGTAAGGATGATTTATCCCACGGTGCAGTATCTGAAAATACAGTGTCGGTTAATGGACAAGAGATGATACCAATACCAGAAAAAGTTTCTTCATCTGATAAAATATCTTCCACAAAACAGACATTGCTTCCGAGAGAAAGCGGTTGGGGGGGATTATTAAGCAGTTTCGGCTTGTCTGATGCCGGCAGTGTCGGACGGAACATGGGATATGTAATATCCATGTTGCCTGATGTATTGGTGGGACTCTTTACCGGAAAAACAAAATCGTTGAAGCTGATGGATAACCTGTTTCCGATAGCTTCCATACTAATGGGGCTATTTGCGGGAAATCCTCTTGTAAAGATATTGCTTGTCGGCTTGGGTGGCATGAACCTGATGAATAAGGCGGGACATGAATCACTGGAAAAGAAATTACCGGTCGGTGCAAAGGTTGCTGAAGGGGAGAGAAAGGAATACAAAGCTTATGCTGATGAACCATTGAATTCGCGTGTGTCAAATCCTGAAATAAAAGGGGACTATCTATTGGCGACAGTGGACCGGGTGCCTTGTACCATTCATCTGCCGAATACGACAATAGATGCTTACCGTGCTGGAGCATTGCCGCTGAATACGTTGGTTAATGCGGTTCTTGCAAAGAGTGACGAACTGCGAGCAATGGCGCAGGAAAACTATGAAGCTACTGAGTCCAGAAAAGTTCAGGTGAGAGGAATCGGTTGACTTTGTATAATGTGGAAGTAGAATGAAGACATGATTGATAATAGAAAACAGTCGAGATTATGAAGGTCGGGTTATTGGCGGTGGATAGTAAATATCCGAATTTGGCTTTGATGAAGATCAGCACTTACCACAAAATACAGGGGGACTGTGTGGAATGGTATAATCCTTTGTGTTCATACGACAAAGTGTATATGGCGAAAGTATTCGGATTTACTCCCAATTATGGGTATTATGTCCGTGCGGATGAAGTGGAGCGAGGTGGAACGGGATATGATATAAGTAAGAAATTACCGGATGAGATAGACCGAATGAAACCTGACTATTCAATGTACGGAGTAAATACTGATTTAGCTTACGGCTTTTTGACACGAGGTTGTCCCAATCATTGCAAATGGTGTATTGTACCGAAAAAGGAGGGCGGTATCTCTCCTTATATGGATATTACGGAAGTGGCGGATGGGCGTAAAAATGTAATTCTGATGGATAATAATATTTTGGCAACAACATTCGGACTGCAACAGCTGGAGAAGATAGTGTCAATGAAGGTGCGGGTAGATTTTAATCAAGGGCTGGATGCCCGATTGGTAACGGACGAGGTTGCCTGTTTGCTGGCAAGTATCAAATGGTATAAGCATATCCGGTTCGGATGTGATACTCCACAACAAATTAGCGAAGTGGAACGTGCAGCCGCATTGGTGGATAAGTATGGTTACAAAGGAAGGTATTATTTGTACTGTATTCTGATGGAATTTGAAGAATCATACCGACGGGTTAACCACTGGAAAAAGAAGGGGAAACGGTTTATGCCTTACTGCCAGCCATTTAGAAATGTGGACGATCCCAGGCAGATTATTCCGCAATGGCAGCATGATATGGCTCAATGGAGTAACAAGAAGGAATACTACATGAGTTGTGAGTTTAAGGATTTCTCACCCCGCAAAGGGTTTATCTGTAGTGAATATTTTTTATAAAACGAATTGTAAGGAAGATTGAATGATGGAGAAAAACTATTCGGATATTTATAAAGATTTGTCTATGTGTACTATGAAAGATGAGGTATGGTGTGACATTAAAGGTTATGAAACTATGTATCAAGTCAGTAATATGGGGCGCATCAAATCTTTTCTTACCCAGCGTATCCTCAGGCAATGTTTTGCGGGAAACGGACAACTTCAGGTGATATTGTGTGGCAATGGAGTGAGAAAAAAGGCTTATGTACTGATGCTTGTCGGTAGAGCGTTTATAGGTGAGTGTGACCGCTCGCAAAATGAGGTGTATTGTCATCTGAATATGCTAAAGACGGATAACCGAGCAAGCAATATATCTATCGTCAGCAAATCGGATGAACGTGTACTGGCTTATCGTTATGGACGGTTGCGTGCTGGTAATCTTGGAAATTCCGGAAGAAAGACGCAATTCAAACCTAAATATTATTATATCGGTACACGGTATGATGGAAGCGAGGTACGATATACTGCGGAAGAATTGGCTAAAAGATACGGTAGTGGACAACGAAGCATTATCCGGTGTGTGAAAGGTGTGACACATTTCCGAACTGCTTATAAAATGATTTGGCGGAGAGAGTTAATCAGCGAATAATATACTATAGATTATGAAAAAGCCGATAATGATGAAACCGGAGGTGTACGATGCCCTGAAACAAATCCAACTAAAAAATATCAAGGGTAATTTGTACTGGGTGGTTTGGAAAAATGAGAAAGCATTTCAGGAGATGGGGGTGTCGCTGGATGATATTACTGATGTACTGGTTATGAAGGAGAATGCGGAGGATTATCCTGATGCCATTTTTTATCAGGTGTATGATCAAGCGAGAGAACAATATATCTATGATAATTTAACGAATCCAAACATCAAGATTCATGGAGATAATGAGCAAGCTTTCCTGGCTGCGATTCGTGTGTGCGATTCATGGAGAATAGATTATGAACAGAAGGCTGAGAGTCTGTCGAATACAGTGGAAAAGGCTTTAGAGAAGATTGCATTGCGTGAAAGAATGCTTGAACAAGAGGGAATCGGGAGTTGGGAGGCTATCAAATTTCAAGCTAGTAAAATTATTGGCAAAATAGGTGCGTTGTTGTGGACGAAGACTAAACCGATGACTGTTGACTTAACCGAACCGAAGAAAGGGAGGGAAGGAAATGGGGACCGGGAGGAGGAGGGGCAGGAGAAAGGTATATCACGGGGTACCGGACTTGTGATTGGACAGGAATCGGAGAAAGTGGTAGATAGGAATGTGATGGTTGACAACTATAAACTCTGGTCACTTACCGATGAACAAAAAATTAGTTCTGACGGGATAACTGTCTTGCATCGCATACAGGCAACCAAGGATTTCAGTTATGTGTTCGGTGTGGATGTGGTGAAAGGTGAGTTGGGTGGATGGATTGAAAACGAGAATAATCTGGAGGGAAACTCGTGGGTAGGAGATCAAGCTGAAGTGTACGGACGTGCCAGAGTGGTAGATTCGGCCGTGATAGAAAATGCTATTGTGAAAGATGATGCGAGAGTGACCAATGATAGTTGCGTTACCGGAAATGTACAGGTTACCGGCTCTGCCTGTATTGATAATTCAATCATAGCTGATAACGCTCGAATTGATGGTTTCGCTGTCATAGAGAAAAGTTCTGTAGATGGCTACAGTTCTGTTTCCGGAGAATCCCACGTGCATGATTGTACTTGTTCCCTTAATACCCATATTGTGAGTTCCTCTATTCAGAATGTAGATATGTCGGGGGATATTTATATTGAAGCATGTGAGTACGGGCATGGAGAAGGAGCAGAGGAGAGAGATTATGTGGATTATAGCCATCCGGCACTGTTGGAGAATGGTTTGCTGGAAAAACTACGTGCCCAGCAGAAGGGTGGTCTGAAAGAAGTGGTGGTATGTAGCAGAGAGGGAATGGAGTTCATTGCCGATTTAGAATTTGTGAGAGGTATATACCTGCCTATGGATTTGGTTGTCAGTCATCCGTTAATCTGTTGTGACGGGAATTGCTATGACGGTCAAAAGGTATTGGATAAACTGAAGGAGCTACATTATTCCATAGGTGATCTGCATCCGGAGTGCTTGATGGACATGATTGCCGGAAAACCACAGCCGTTGGGACCCTATATCTGCACCATCAAACAAGTGGGTGAAGAATTGGTATTGGAAGATGTTACTGAAATGATGGCTGATGCGAACATACACCGATATGAAAAAAATGACTTGAAGGGTTTGCCGGATGATGAAAAACGGCAGCAAACATACGAAGGGCTACAAAACACGCCTGCCGGATTGGGACAATCTATGGAAAAGTATGCGGCTGATGCAAGAATGAAAAGTCTGTTTGTCTTTTCCGGAGAGGAAAAAATCGCTTCTGACAAAGTGACGGTTCTGCATCAGATTCAAGCAAGCAGGGACATCTCTTTTTTGGAAGAGAAAGATATACCAGAAGGTACGTTGGGAGGATGGATTGAGAGTGAGAAAAATCTGAAAGGTTATTCATGGGTAGATGGTAATGCCGAAGTATTTGGAAAAGCACAGGTTATCAATTCTTTTATTTTTGGTGATAGCATTGTGAGAGATAATACTGTTGTAAAAGAAAGTACAGTATGGGAAAAAGCATTGATAGAGGGAGATGCTGAGGTTGAAGGATCACTCGTCTGCGGTCTTGTCCGAATCGGCGGTTCCTCTGTTCTTGAGAAGTCTGTCTTTGCCGATTATGGTTTTTGCATCGGGAATTCCCATCTGAATAACTGCTTTTGCCGAGGCAACGTAAATGTAGCTGATTCCTGGCTTCGGAATGTCTGTATGGATGGAGACTTTGCGGTATATAGAAAACAATTGGACTGTGTAACAGAAGGGGGTGAGATGAAGTCATTTGGCTATCATTCGCCTGAGTTACTGACCGAAACTGTGATGGAACTGTTACGTGCCCATCCACAAGGTGTGAAGCAGATACCTTTGTGTAATGCAGATGGAAAGGAATTCGTTGCTGACCTGAATTTGGTGGCAGGAGAAGATATGAGGATGAAACTGGTTGTGAGTAATCCGGTAGTGAGATACAACGGTGTGGATTATAATAGTCAAAAAGTTCTTGACGGGCTGGTTAAACTGAACCGCGACATTAGCGGAATTCATCCTGACCATTTGGTAAAAATGATGAAAGGGGAACCTTTGCAAGTCCGATCTGTACTATACACCATTCAACAAAAAGGGAATGAATATGAATTGGCAGATTTAAGAAAACGTGTGAATAATATTGAGATTTATTCTTTGAAAGACGGTGGCATGTCCATTCGATGTATGATTGACGGAGTGCAACAAGGAGGAAAGAGGCTATCGGAGGAAGCTGTACTGGCTTTCAATGACAGGACAGACAGAAGAGCGCTTGCAGTGGACTATTTCATGGATGAACTACGGGAGAATAGAGAAGTCGATCATTCATTGAAAAGGTGATCTCTCTTTGACATATTAAAATCGAAAGAAGAATGTAATATAGCTATGGAAGAAGATAATATCCCGAATGCTCTCAACTGCCAACGAGTTTTTGGGTGCCTAAGGGTAGGATGGGTTGTTGACAATTTGTATGACGTGCTCAGTCAGTATCACGACTTGTTTGAACAAAAAGGAATAACTCCTGAACTAGCCAAAGAAATAATTGACTTGAAAGCTATGGTAGTTTTCTGTCCCGATCCTCTTTCTTATTCAATAATGAAACAGGAACGAGTGGATTATATTTATGAGAATCTGGATAATTCCTCTATTGTTCTTATAGGTAAAAATGAAATGCGGTTTAGGGATGCTGTTTTCTCGTATGTTGTTCATAGGGATGAATATAATGACAAAGTGGAAGAACTAAAAAAACTGGCTATCAGACTCTATAAGGATGTACTGGATAGACCGTTTGCTGGACATTTACCGAAATGGGATGATGAAAGAAAATGCCCTGTAAATGAGTAAAGTTGTTGATGATCAACAATCTGTAGGTTCTTTTGTGAAGATAATTGAAAATGAATGATGATATGAATGATGGTATATTACTACTGATAGGGAAAATAAAGGAAAGCCTGGCCGAAAAAGGTATCAGTGAGAAGCAATTTATGGCAGTGTGCCAGCATGAAGATAACTTCGTAAAGGTGCAAATTACCGAGGCTGATCTCAAAGAATTGCTTGACCTAAAGCAGAAAGTTGCTTTTCTTCCAGAATCGTTTGCGTATTCATTAAGTCGTCCTGGAAGAGGGGATTATCTTTTGGCGAATTTTGATTCTCCTTCCGTAGTTCCATTGGATAGGAATGAGGAGCGCTTCATAGATGCATTACATTCTTACTATCAACAGGTAAAAGGATATAAGCAAAAGACGGCTGCTTTGGTACAGATAGCTGAATCTTATTTTATGCCATCATTGGAAGAATATTTTGTTGAGTCGTCCAAAGATGTGCAGGCGGATTATATCAGGAATTTGCGTCCCGGTCAGTTAACAGATAATGAAGTTATAGAGCTTGTCAGTAAAAAAGCGGTATTTGCATCTCGGGGACGAGAGTTGGAAAGTAATTTTATGAATCTTCCAGAATCTTTTTTCCCTTTGATTGAGCAATACGGTAAGTATGACCGCACTATGATTGATTATGTGAAAGTACAACGAGGCATTGGACGAATTACTCCAACTACGGCTTATAATAGTATGGATTACTTTCTGACTCACCGTTTGCTTGCCGAATGGAACCCTGCGGGTGCTGTGGATGACTATGGAGAGACTACAGGATGTTATTATTACCCTAATGTAAATATGAAGAATCCTGCTGAGAAGTTTCCACCTAACTTGTTGAATGAACTGCAATGGAGTGCGCTTGGGAGTAAAAGCCGGGGGGAAGCGGCTGAGTTCATACCTTATGCTGCTTATCCAAAGAACCGCATAACTGGAGTGCAAGTTTATCCGTCAGGGAATGGTGGGCTGAACATACGGTGTATGGTGGATGGTGTACAGCAAGGAGGTAAACAGTTATCAGATGAAGATGTCGTGCGATGCAAGGAAGAAAGAACGGATTTGAATGAAATGGCAGTGGGGTATTTTACGGAAGCTTTTGCCTGGGAACCTGAAAGGGATATATCATTGAAAAGATAAAAATAGATATTGTAATTTAATTATAACCGTTTAATGTAAAAAAATGAAAAAGCTAATTTTAAATGCAGTAATAGCTGCTACTGTTTTGAGTTTTGTCAGTTGTGACAGTGAATGTGAAGAGAGAGGAGGGAGTGTTCCGGCTGAATCGATTCTGACTATAAATGCTGTGCCGGTTGAGGATACATGTGTTGCAACCAAATCTCCTATCTCTGTGTTTCCAGAACATGCCGAATTGGGATTGTTTGTAACGTCCGGAACATTGGGAAACAATTATAATAATATTCCGGCTAATAGTAATGTAAAGTCAACTTTACGGGAGTCAGTCTGGATCCAGACTCCAGCCGTTTATCTGTCAACAGCCAATGCGACCGTTTTCGCTTATTATCCTTATAGTAATGAGAATACCGACGGGACTAAGGTAGCTGTTGAGCATACGAGCCAAACGGATTATTTGTATGGCATACAATATGCGGGACAGAGTGCAGTCAACAATGCCAACCCCAATGTCAATATTGGTATGCATCATGCGTTGGCTATGATTCAATTTCAGTTTGTAAAGAGTAATTATACCGGTCCCGGTAAACTGACGAAAATAGAAATTTTTAATTCGTCCGGTACGGTTTTGTGTAGCGAAGGTACTATGAATATTGCGACCGGTGAAATAACGAATACTATAGGTAAAAGTGCATCTGCAAGTATTGAAAATATATCTGAAGGATTGGTTGCTATACCGGAAACTGCTTCAGCAGATGTTAGCACGTATCCTAAAGTGTTGGTATTGCCACTTAAAAAGGAAGTTGCCTCGGGTAATATCAGCATCCGATTTACAATAGACGGAAGAAGCTATACTTTGGGGGTACCATCAGGTACGAAGTGGGAGAAAAGTACTAAATATACCTACAAAATAAGATTGTCAGGAACTGAAATAAAAGTAGGTGAAACTTCGATTACAGATTGGATTGTAGGTGCGACAGAAAATGCTGAAATAGGATAATCGGATTAAGAACAAGAGTTCGCTTGTTAACCGGGAACAGACTGATGTCTTGTTACTAACATAAAGGCGTAGTAGAAAAATACTGGACTATGGGAGAAAAGAACTATAATAAAAGAGTAGTATTAGGTTTCTGGAGAAGAAACTGGTTGTCATTGGTTGCCATTGGTGTATTGTCATGGAACGGAATTTGTTATTGGCAAGCTTTCATGTGTATTTCTCCTTTTTTGATTATTCTCCTTGCTTTTTTCCTATATCTGTTCGTGGTAAAGTTTTTCTATGATAACCGTCTATCCTGTGAGGGGATGTTTACGGAGTTGAGAGAAGGCGGATGGCTTGTGATAAAGACAATTGCGCATCCAGGGATTGTGTTTTGGCAGAAGTGTGGCGCAGGGATAGATTTGTTGACCCAGCGACTTGGTGTGGAACAGGAACTAGTGATAGCGGAGAAGCGTAGGAAGAAACTGGAAATAGAGTTGGCGCACAGGCAACTTCATGCACAACTTACACAAATGCCGGTAGTACCTTTGGAACCGTTATCATTGCTCCAGAATGAATTGGAAGAAGATTCGTTGGAGAACAGTGCTGTTTTGCCGAAAACGGTGAATGTTGAACGGGTACCCCCATACGCCAAGTATGCTCCAGTGTTGATGGAGTATCTGGAGCAGGTATGCTGGGAAAGATTCACCGTAACACAAGCCCAGCAAATTCTGCACAAACGTTTTGGTACGGCGAAGCTTGTGCTGGAGGAACTGGTACACCAGCAAAAGCTAGAGTATGTAACAACAGGAAAACGAGTGGCTTATCGTCCTGTGACTACTAGAAATAACGAATAATAGGCTCTTAAGAAAATTATGACACCGAAAAATGAATACGAAGCAAAAGCGGCCGAACAGCAGGTACAATTGCTTACAGAGGCTTTGTCAGCAGCATCTAACGGTTCCGGTTACTGGATGAATATGTCCGGGAGGTATTATCCCCGATTTTATCCCAGTGGACCTGAAATCAGTCCATTCAATGCGTTGACACTAGGTTTGTTTTCTGACCGAAACGGATACAAAACAGGATTGTACACCTTTTATCCTGAGGCGAAAATCCGTAATGAACCAGTACAGGCGGGTGAGAAAGGAGTGCCTTTCAATTGGTATAACTGGAAAGAGTATGTAAACCGACATAACCCTAATGATACGATAACCAGGCAAGCATATTTGTTGTTGGAACCAGAAGATAAAAAGCAATATAAGGGTATCCATAACCGTGAAATTCGTAATTTGTTCAACATTGACCAAACTATGACACCCTATGTGGACCCGGAAGGTTACAGCAAAATGATAGAACGTTGCGGCACCCTTCAGGAACGAGGTAATGAACGCGCTAATGAGCGTCAGCTACATACTATTGTGAACGGTTTTGTGAAAACAATAAAAGATAATATGGTTCCTATCCGTCGTGACGGTTCTGTGGTTGTACATTATGACGTGGCAAAAGACGTGATATATGTGCCTGATATAAAGAATTATCCGCACTATATAGATTATGTGCAAGACTTGATGCGGGAAATAGTCCGAGCTACGGGCCATCAACAGCGGTGTGCACGTGAAGGAATGGTGATGAAGGGCGGTATCGCTCCTTCTGAAGAAGCGGTAAAGCGTGAAGAACTTGTAGTTGAACTGGTAGCCGGTACCAAAATGCTGGAATTGGGACTACCGGCACGTTTGCTACCCAATTCGTTGCATCTTGTTGAAGAGTGGAACCGAGAACTGAGAGAAGATCCGCAAATGATAGATACTCTTGAAGCGGATATCAACAATGCGATGGATATAATCCGCAAAGCAGAAAAGGGTGAAAAAGTCACCTACTTTTCGGAGTTGAATGTGCAGTTCACCGAGGAGATGAAGGAAAAGAAAAAGCCTACAGTTACTTCAGAAGAGAGTGCGATTCTTGCCGATATTATCCGTAATAGGGGCATGTTGATTGCGGATGGAAATTTTAACTCAGAAGAGGACAAGCAGAGATTCCTAGAGAAGTTTGATATGACTTACCATTATGAACATTTCAATCATGCCATGGCACTCACCAAAGACGAGGATCCAGAGGTGGTGGAGGTGGCTTTTACGGAAGCATTGCGCTGTTCGTCATATATAGATGAACTGGCTCGTGGCTACAAACCTTCGGAGTGGACGGATGCAGGAACCTATACTATCTATGATGCGTTAAAAGAGATTCCAGATCGGATATCTCGTGATTTTGTTGTTGTTACTAACCCTACAGAGGGCAGAGCTGACGTGATAATACCTGAAGGGGCTTTCACTGGTGGAAAAGTGCTGTTACCGGATGGAAAAACTCATAGCTTTTACTTGACACCTGACGAGGTGATGTCGGCTGAGGAACGTAGTTCCAAAGGAGCCCGGGTACAATACAATGAACTACAAGGGATGTCGAAGCAGCGCATCGCCCATGCCCTTCAGGAACAGGGAGCTAAATATGTACGGTTCTTCAATACCGGAGGAGTTGCCAGTTTCCGTCCAAATGACGCATATTTTGACGGGAAAAGGGTGGGGATTGCCAAATTGAACCAGTGGGAACTGGATGATGTACGGGAAATGAATGTTTCGGAGGCTGTAGAGAAAAGCCGCTCGGTTAATTTTGATCGGGTACAAATGATACGTGACGATGCAAACCGTTGGGTACTCTATATGGCACCCACGGGAGAACCTCCCTTTTGTATGCATCCGGACAAGCCGGATATCAATCAGTTTTTTTCCACTTCGAAACAGGGAAATAGTGAAGATACAGAACGTATCCGTCGTGAGCTGGGACAAAAATATTATGCCATGTCACGTGTGAATCCGAATCTGCGAATTGACATGTTCGGAGAAAAAGCCCCCGTGGAAGATATTGCCCGTGTCGTACGTGCAAATGTTTATAAAACTAAAGACGGAAAGTTTCTTATTTCACCTGTATTTGAGGGGATAGAAAAAGTAGAGTCCCGACCGATTACCGATTCGCAATGGCAGCGACTCTGGCTGTCCGGTGATATTAATGCGTACAAGAGTAATATGGCTGCATTATTATATGCAGATTTATTGCATCCGCAGCAGTCACAGGAATCTAAACAAGAACATGCGCAGGAAAACGTCCAATCGGTAGGGTTGAGAAGATGACCGGACAGTGAATCATACTGATACTATAAATTAAGAGATATGACTAGAAATGAAGAATATGCAGCTACTTATGGTAAGTATGCAATGGAACAAATGAGACGCTACGGAATTCCGGCATCGGTGACACTAGCACAAGGAATATTGGAGAGTAGTAACGGATGGAGTGAACTGTCCGTAAAGGGAAATGCACATTTCGGTATAAAATGTACGGGTGACTGGCTAAAGAATGGTGGCAGCTATTTGGTTTATACGGATGATCGGGCAGATGAGAAATTTTGTACATATGCTACTGTTGGTGATTCATACGAACACCATTCGGCTTTTTTGAAAGAAAATGTGCGGTATAGAACTTGTTTTGCGCTTGCGCCGGACGATTATCGTGGCTGGTGTGAAGGTCTGCAACGTGCCGGATATGCTACGGGTGATAATTATGCGAAGCATTTACAGCAAATTATAGAGAAGAACGGACTAACCAAATATGACCAGGCAGTGATGAAGGAGGTGGAAGAGAAGGGCATAAGTATAGGTACAGATATCACTCTCCGGAAGGTGCGAGGACAGGAAGCAACGGCAGGGAATTTTTCTCTTCCCTTACGCAGGGAGTCCTTTATGCTAGTAACATCCGCTTTCGGGATGCGTAAGGACCCGATGGACGGTAGCCGTTCGCAAATGCATAAAGGAGTGGACGTACAGACCCGTCATGAAGCTGTGTTAGCTACGGAAACCGGTGGTAAGGTAACGGCTGTCAATGAGAATCCGCAAACTCCGGGTGGCAAGTCGGTACAGATTGAATATAGCAGAGGAGACGGAAGCCGATATGAAGTGAGTTATCTTCATCTGGACTCTGTCCAAGTGAAAGTCGGAGAAACTGTGCGTGCAGGGCAACAAGTAGCGGTGACGGGGAATACCGGTACACGTACTACGGGGGAACACTTGCATATAGGCGTGAAGCAAACGGCAGCTAACGGTCATGTGCGTGACTTAGACCCGGTTGCTTATATGGCCGAGATAGCAGAGTGCGCGAACTTACAGACTGAAATACTGTATAACGGTGAAAATCTGATGGCTAAATATATGCCTGAACATAACAAACCGGATAATGGGATAAATAAACCGGAGGAACAGTCTCTTTCAGCAGAGGGCTGGATGAAGAAACTGCTTTCCTCGGAAGATTCCGGTATTGGGCTCGGCGGTGATCCAATCATGGAGATGATTACTGCGCTTTACACCGGATTGCTGGCTTTGGCAGGAAAGTTTGATGGTAAGAAGCAGGAAGAAGGGAAGAAACAGCTGATGTTTGATGCTACAGAGGCGTGCCTTACCAGAAAGATTGATATCGGTTCGTTTGTTTCCTCGGCGGAGAAATGCCATATCCAATTGACAGAGGGGGGCACCCCTATACTTGAGGCAATTGTAAACGGCCGGAGGATCAGCCATGAATTAACGAGAGGGGAGGTAAATGCGTTGACAAAAACGTTGGGAAATGAAGAATTGAATGATGAGGGTAAGCAGCAGTGTATCTCGTCTGTTGTAGGACGAATTGTGTTAACGGAACAGACTTCGATGAATTATAATCGGGAAATGGAACAGGAAGAACTGCGCAGGGAAGGTGTAAAGATAAGCTAGGGTATAATTTATTCATTGTAACTACAATCAATAACTGAACCGATTCATTTTAAAGTTGCTTAATTCAATATTTTTTATTATTTTCGTGGTGTAATTTATTATTAAATAAAGTATGGATAAAATAAATTCATGAATATAATTGAAATATAGAGGATTACCGATGAAAAAAATAAAGAAACTACTACCTTATATAGGTTCAATTATTCTCCTTTTTATCAGTTTAGTAGTTGGTACTCCACTCGGAGTGCTTTCGGCTGTATTATTAGCTTGTGTAGTTTTTTCATTACTTACTATGCCATTGGTCTCTTTACCTGTTATATTATATATTTCGGCTTTCGTAGTTATAGTTGTTGTATTGAAGAATATTCGTAAATTACCGATAAGGTATTTAAAGCTGATACAGCCTGTGTGGTGGATTACACATATCTCTTTGTTATCTCTATTCGGTTGGGGGTGCTGGGAGGCAATATCCAAGGAAAACTTCACTCTGACTCCTACGGAAAATTATCTGTGTGCAATGATAGGCGTTATCCTGGGAGTAGTCAGTGTTTCATTACCAATAATTATTGGCAATACATCCAAAAGCCTTGTTGAATATCAGAATAAACTTATTGCCGGAATCTTTAAAAAAGAAGTGGCTTATAAGGCTATGTTTGTATTTGTCATTCCCTTGCTTGCACTTAGCTTGTTCTTGTTCTTCTTTTTTCATAATCCAGTCTATGGCAAGGAGGAATATATTTGGGAAAACCGTATAGCAGCCTTTATTCTGACTTCCTGCATCTATTCAATATGTTTATTCACTTACTTTATGCGTAGATTTGTGGAATATGCCATTAATACCGATGAGGTAATACTGGATAGAATAGGCAAGGCTATTGAGCGACTGAAACGACAGAAAGGTTTGTCGTCACTATATGATGAATATGCGGAGGTCTATATACAGATTCTGATGAAGAAGGGCAAAGAGCAATCTTATGTAGGATTGAATGAAAGCTTTAAATCTCTTTCAGAATATGTGACGGTAATTATAAAGGAAATTAGAAAGAATAATTATTCCGATAATTATGAAGGAGCGATGCGGTATAGACGGTTCTTGAATAAATATAGTCAGTCTTTTTTTAATATCTGGAGGTTGGTTTATGCCGATAATCCAATCTATACTTATTATTTTTCGGAAGAATATGAAAGAATTATAAAGAATGCACTAGAACACTCAGACAGAGATGTGTATGGACAATTACTGTCTGCTTACCAGCGAATTGCATTTGAGATAACCAATGAGGAGGCTGAAGCTATACCTGTAGCAGGTACTATTTCTTGGGAGTGGTTCTTCAATATCGTCAAAGATGGAAGTTTCGATGTATCAAAAATACATTTCGTGGGCATTTACCTCTTTCAGGTAATGAAAGCTATTGTTAAAAGAGACAATGTAGTATCGTTTAATCTTTTCGTCTCCACTATTGTTGATGGTATATGGGTGTTTTTTAATACAAATTATCCTTCATCGGTACGCCCTTACAATGAAAAATATTATATCGTTGAAAGAAAAACTATTTTGATGTACACTCCTGCTGAGTATCATGAACTGTTGAATGAGTGTAAGAAAATGGAACGCTCCGGAGAATTGAGCAGCCTTGTTTCCAAGAAGTTTGCACTTAACTCGATTTCTTTAATAGTAGCAATGGTGGGAGCTTACTGCCTATTTAAGGGAAAATATAAGCTTGTGAATGTCATTTTTGAATATAACCAACCCAAAAATGCGAATATACAATATTTAAATGAAGATATTTCTCCTGACAATATAGATGTATTGTTGAAATGGATGAATGACTATTATCTCTTTCAGGGAACTTATTTCAATCTTTGGGATGATCACAATGATGGAGGGTTCTGGTTCGGCAAATATATCAGTCTGCTTTTCTATAGGATATATGAAAACGTGAATAATTGGCGGATGTCAGTGAGCTATGATGGGAAAAACGGACAGGATCTGGAGGCGGATAAGTTCAACCTGAATAAGATTAAAGACTATATTAATGCTTTAGATGAAACGATAATTGACGGATGCGGACTTTCGACGTCAAGCCGTCAGGCTGTGGTTCAAAAGATTGAAAGCCTTATTGTGCAATTGACCGTACAACAAGCACGTGTTCAGGAAGAACAGGTACTTGACCCTAAAAAGGTTGATAATTTTAAGAAGATGGTACATAGCTATATTACTGATACTACTCCATGGGTGAATGTATTCAGAACTGCTTCTTCGGAGAATGATACCGCGAAGATGGTGGAGTGGGCTTTTGTCGTTTCAGAAAATACGATTATAGAAAAATCATTCCTGGCAGAACAAGACTCGGGAATCTATTCAGGATTTTCTCATGCTGTTGCGGAAAAGATGATTGTGAAATTTGCTTTCCAGCTGGAACGTAAACTACGTACATTTGCACAGCTAAATCCTGTGGATATAAATAGTGCCGGCTATCTGACCAAGAGTGATTATAAAAAGAAAATAGTCAAGTTATACGGTTATATAGTTGTGTTTGTAAATTACTATAAGGTTTATGATTTCTTGTCTCCCGATGACTTTTGTTCCGTACAAGACAATGGTCCAATGGCTCGTATTAAAGGTGGCCCGGTAATATATTCCATTGGAGACCGAAATGATGAAACTTCACGTATGATTGTATTTCGTGCTTCGGATTTTACTATGGTTAATATCAAGCAAACTAAAGATTTGGTAGTGGACCTGAATAAAAAATCCAGTAGAATGAAGTTCTTATTGAAGAAAATGCGGTATGGTCTCTTACGAATAGCTCCTGAAGAACGCGAAGCATATCTGAGACGACAAGTTGAAATTCATTTTGAATATCAATTCACTTTGCATGTGAAAGCGAACGCAGAAATACAGTTACTTTCAAATATTTAATTATAAGAGTGTAAAATGTTGTGCTGAGAATAAAAAACAGCTGAAACAATGGATTAATATTTGTTTCAGCTGTCTTTTTTATAGGGAAAGCAAAAAGGCTATTGTGCCGTACTATTTCTGTACAGCTGCCGAACCATGCTTTCAAATTCGCCGATTGCTTCTACCAATTCATCTTCAGTGAGATAATTCTTCATTTGGACAACGTAAAGTGCTATTGTTTTCCGACGTTCCAAAAGACTATTCTCGTTCAAATTGAAGTAGGTGATTGTCTTTTCTCCTTTAGACGAGTTACTGACAGGCAGAACATCACCTGTGAAAGCGAACTCAATATAATCTGAAGGGTTATCTTCTACCGGATTTATCAAGTCGTTATAATCGGACTTTGATGTTATGCATTTGTCCTTGAATTTTGCTCCATATTCTTCCGCATTGCAAGAAACCATCATGTTATAATAATCAAAAGTCTTTTCCGGGAAGAGATTGCGTGTCCGATAATGGTCAATATGGCAATCTGCTCCTCCATTCAAGCGAATTTCTGAATACGCACAACAGTGACCTTGTTCTGTCAGAATATGTGTCCGTAGTTGAGAACGTATAGGGGTGGCTTCATCCCAAGTGCGAGGTTTATTATGTGCTACAAACTTAGAAAAAAAGCCAGGTATGCTTTTTTTTATAATCTGTTTCATGCTTTTTTCTTTTTACGAATGACTTCCATGCGTAAAAGAATGAGGGCAGGATCTGAAAATCCCAATACTTCTTCCATGGCTGTCATTTTCTGTTTGAATTCCTCAGATTCGTACTTATCATCCCATATCAATGTTTTCAGCTCAGTCAGTCTGTCTTCTATTTCGGGGACTCTCAGGTATTTTACTCCTTGTAATTCGCTTAAAACTTTCTCAATACTCCAACCATAAGGGCTATTATCACAAAGCTTTACTTTTACATATCCTTCGTCATCTCTTATGAAGAATCGTATTTCCTCTTTATGAGCAGATGCGATTATTTGTGGGGATTGTGTCGCTACCATAATCTGACAGTCGTTAGATTCGGAACAACGACGAAGAACAGACAAGATTCGTGTCTGCCATGCGGGGTGCAGTGAGCTTTCCGGTTCGTCAATCAGTATGACATGGCCTTTCATGTCTTCCGTGAACAGCACAAATACTTTAGAAAGTATCTGTTTCTCGCCATTAGACAAACCTTCGATACCAAATTCTTCTTTTGCCGTATTGGTAAAAATGAGTTTCTTTTCCCGGCTGATTCCTTTAAAGTGTATCTGCAAATCAAATCCTTTGAATATATCATCAATCAGTGACTGGATTTCAGCATAGGCTTCGAAGCTTGTTTTACCTTTTTCATATACGAACTTATCTACATAACTTAGAATTTCATTCTGAAGTTGTTCAATGGAAATGTCAGTATTGGTAGGGTAGAATCTGACTTTAGAAAAGTCTTCCGTATATCTCTTGTCTTCAGTGGCTATCGGCAGGGTAAATGTATTGATTCCTTTATCATCTAATACAGTGATAATGCTCCGAGGTTTATCGCTCGCAAGGGTTCCGGAAATAATATCTCTGAAAAGAGTAGTCTTTCCGTTTCCATTGACTCCTGTTATCACTATCAAATTTAGAGGCTCATCTCCCAAACAAAAATCAATATCAAAGTCTTTGAAAACTCTGAATTTGTCAATATGTATATGTTTTAATTTCATATTCAGAAAATCGTTTTTTGCATCGGTTCTTTATATTTAATCTCTTCATACAAGTTCATCATGTGGGCGAGCAGTATATTTGCTTTTTTATTATATGGAAGAAAGTATGATTGTAAGGTTACTGCCATATATGCGAAATGAAATTTTTCCGCAGTAAATTCTATATTTATATCCTTTACTTCTTTGTGGCTAACAGCCAACTCGATAACTCCTTCCCAGCATTTCTGCTCCTGTTCAAACAAATTTTTTATTCGGTCTGCAAATTCCGGATAAAGATTAAATGCGTTAAAAAAGAAACTGAGAACAGAGGCAAAATCATCTTGTGTCACATCTTTAATGGATTCGTCAAAGTTCTTCCAGTTATCAATATAGTCATGTATGAACTGCAATAAGGTTTTCTTTTCTTTCTGAAAAAAGAAAGCGAAGTATTCCTGCACCCTTTGATAATAAAATTCAGTCGTTGCGCGAAAAATTTCCTCTTTATCCTTGAAATAGAAATAAATATTACTACGGGTAAAGCCAGTACATTTTTCAATGTCATCAATGGTTATATTCCCCATATTTTTTCTCAGAAGAAGTTTGAAGCAGCCCTCCAATATCTGCTTTTTCTTTCTTTCCTCTTTTTCTATATCTTTCGTTCTCATGAATCTATTTTTAGCTAAAAGTAAAGTAAAAATAACTACCAGACTAATGCATAAGTATCTTTTCTGATATTAAGAATTATCCAGCTTACTACAAAGATAATACTATTTTCTTAATTTTCATTTGCGTAAGAGCAGATACTTTTATGTGAAAACATTCATCACTCTTTAAATATCAGAGAGGACTTGCTCCTTTTCATGAACCATACTTGTAAACCGTCCTCATCTCCGAACAGGTATTTTGTCGTTGGGGAGTCGTATATCGAGAAATTTAAGGTAATTTATTTTTCTTAATCCAAAAATATTTTTGTCCGTTGGAAATAAATCCGGGTAAATTCGAGATATTTAATTCAAATAATTCTTTGGTTTGCTCGTAATATGATAGCAACTCATCTAAACGTTCGTCAGACAGCCTTTTTTTCTTTTTTAAATCCTTTAATGAAATCATAGACAATGAAGTGTTTTCCGCGGGACACCCTAATATATATTCATGTATCCATGCCAAATTGCGGCGTTTTAGTTTTCTATTGGATATTTTGCACACCTTGTTCTCGTTAGCTGTTCTGAGATAATATCTGACTAATCGTTTACGTATTTTCCGGGTAGATCTATATTTAATCTCAGATAAAGTATCATTATTTACTGCGAGGCTTTCAACCGGAACCGGCTCCGGACAGTCACACTTTTTTCTATTTTTTCTTCTGTTTGTGCTATGTGACTTAATGTCCACTTGTTCAGAAGAAATTGCTTTTATAAACTCCATTACACGTTTCAGTTCACGGGTATCAACTAAAAGATAATGCCCAAAAGCTGAAAGTAGTGAATCCGGCATGTTCCAACTGTCCGAGTTTGTAAACCAAACGGGCATTTGGTGATCGAAATGGTTTGCAAAGTTTCTTTCTTGACGTTGATTTTCCTGTAAGTGGTAATAGCATGTCATCAACGAGTCGAGTTTACTTCTGTAATTGCCAGACCGACGAAAGGATTCGCTTAGATGGTGCATTACTGAACGGTTATCCTGTTCAATCTGTGTCAGTAGAGTATCAATTCCGGCTGATAATGCATTTAGTTCCAGAGTTTGCCGTTTTCCAGGAAATATCACCCAACCCTGTGTCATGCTATTTTGTGGGAAATCCAAACTATACATATTCCGGTTGTTTTCTTTGTACATAATATCAGCCCGTAATTGTTCTGTGGATACAAGCATCCTTCTTTTCTTTATAGAAATCAGTCCGGCGTACCTGTCTATCATGTTTTGTACTTGAAGTACAAAATTATTATAAGTATCCGGTTCGCCTCCATATAGTTGAAATCCCAATAAACGGCAATTATATTCTGCCATCTGTTCGGATAAAGAAGAATTTGCTTTCTCATTCTGATAGCCGGTTGCCCCAATCAGAACAATCATATTGGTTTCCTTTTTATTGTTTTCCAATTTTCCCAAAGCTTCTTTTAATGCCGATGAAGAAATAGTTGGAGATATCGGTTTGTATTTTTCTATATGATCGGTAATAGAATATAAGGAATCCATAAAGGATTGGAAAGTCTTTTCCTTATTAATGTGTACAAACTGTTTTTCCCCCTTTTTAAATCCTAAAACTGCATTGAAAGAATAGTTGACATATTCATTTGAAGATTCTATCTTTCCCTGAAGATTTTGAATGGTGTTCACTAATTGCGGGAATTGGTCAATAACTTGTTCTTCGCCTTCGAAAACAAATATCAGGTTGATTTTAGCCAAGTCATTCCCTATTTGTATGTAATCCTCATAACTTATTTTTTGGCCATCCACATTCAAAACGAAGTTTTTACTGTAATCCAATGCCGGACGATACAATCCGGTCTGTATTTTCCTGCCACTATCCTGATGGCAATAGTAATTTACAGGATTATATCTAAGCACTTCACTTTCAATACCATAAGCAAGGTGTTGTTCTGAGTGATCCCTGATGAAATACTGCTGACCACCCTGGCTAATAAGAGCATTGCTTATCCAGCCTATCATTTGCTTCTGTGCACTGTCTGCGTCCAAATAAGATTCTTTGGCTACAAGCGATTTCCGTCCATCGGTACTCTCTTTCATCTTATATACGATTGAACTAAAAGGTAAAGTTCCATACTGTTGCATTAAAGAAGGTTCGCTAAATACTTTCAGTGAATCTGCCGTGAAAAACAGATTGGGCTGTAACAGTGGAACTTGTCCAGTGATAGCAGTTATAAATTTTGAGTGTTGAGAGTTTCTGGCACTTGTCAGTGCATCCCGGTTCAACAGCACATCGGATTTGGGAATCCACCCCATATATTCTACTGCTTTCCGGTTGGTCAGTTTCCCGTTTTTGATGACTTCTTTGGAGTACCGGATTACCCGAAGAAAATCTCCTTTGCTCTTTATCACAACCATAGGTTCCATGAAGCCGATTTCCTTCATTACGATTCTACCTCCCGGGCGGGTGTATGTCTTGTTATCTTCCTTGTCAGAAAATACAATCCAAGGATCTGTATTCCAATGAAACTTTCTGGGTGCCTTCGCCCATTCTTCATCGTAATATATCCGATATTCGCGCGGGACTTTTTTTGCTCTGGTAAAACGGTTTACCGGTGAACACGCTATTGCCGATAGTATCAATATTATGGAGCCGATTAATAAATAAGCCAACCCACTAAAGTTCATTCTTGTTTTCATGGATGAAATTATTATTTATCAAATTGTACAACAGTCAGTTTTTTCACACATTCCGATTGGCCATCCACATCCACAATGACGTTGTCGATGATCGTCTTTTTTCTGCCGATAAACCGGAGGCCCTGGCAGTAAGAGTAAAAGTCGTTCCGTTTGCTATTGTTGACAATGACGGGCACATCCGGATTTTTACACAGGTAACTGTTCATGATGTAATTGTAATTAGTGTTGAAAGGCTTTCCGTCGGCTATCGCCTGCAATTTTTCCTTGATGTCATTTCCTATCAGGACGAATACATCGGTGGAATCGTTTTCCATATATTGCGGCAATATCTCAATGTTATGTACGATTGGGTAGCGAGTATTCTCTGTCGAAAGGCGCACTTCGTAAATACCCGGTTCCTTATAGGCATATATAGAATTGCGGTCCCGCGAGTCTATATTTCCTGTTTCTCCGAATTCCCAGCGCCATTCTTTGGCATCTCCAGTTCCGCGAAAGATGATCAGTTCGTTCTGCACAGCTATCTCCGGTGCTATTATCTTTATCAGTTCATACGTTTCATCCTCTTTCTTATGCGGCAAGACGTTTACTATTATTTTCTCTTCAATGGCATTGTCGACTATCAATTTGATTTGGTATTTGCCAGGATGTTTGTATATATATGTACCGTTACGTCTGGCAGAAGTATCGCCATTACCGAAGTTCCATAGCCACTTCCGGGCATTGTGGGTGCTATCAACATAGGAAACCGGTTCACCTACCGTCATTTCTAATGGAGAGACGAATGCTTGAACCGATCTTGACGAAGAAAAAATTCGGATCAGGTACACGGTCACGAAGCACAAAAAAATCGCTATGACCACTATAATTGTTTTACGATTTAAAAGTTTTCCCATATTGTTTCTTATTTCTTAAAATGAGAACGTAAATCTTCTTTCTTGTTTTGCAAACCGATTTCACATTGTTCCAAATTCCGTTTGAAGCTTGTGATATTTTCGCGTTTACTCCATAGCTCTTTTTTATCCGTAAACCATGTTTCGTAAAATACGGCTATATGAAGGAACATTTTGTAACGGTTATCCAAGGCGGATTTTTCGTAAACCTCCTTAATTTCGTTAATCAGGTATTTAATATCGCTTTCTTCATACATTGCAACCACTCCCGGATTGAAAGACAGAATTTTTCCTTTCAAAGAATCTAAGGCTACTGCTTGTCTGTTCTGGACATGTTGGAAACTCCGTATCCTTTCCATCTTAATCATGACAAAGTCTTTTCGTGAGAAGGCTGTGAAATTGGTATTATACCGGAATAATAGAACACAACAGACTGTTGTTGATATGACAAATAATATAAGCACATAAAAAAAAGCGATGTTTTTTTCACGCTTGTTGGACGTATGATATTTATGAGTATTCATTTCTATTTCTTTTCGAAGATTAAACCACCGGCGGATAATTTCCGCGATACCTGCTTGTTTTCATCTACACATCGGATCAAATCGCTTCTTACCATTTCTTCCTGCATTGTAAGCATACGTATTGAATCCTTTATGCTCAATAACGTGTTCAGATCGGTAATGACTTTGTTATAGAGTTTACAGTCCTTGTCATTCATCATGCCCATCCTCTCCATTAAAATGATTTTTTTGCGACTTATTACATTCTGTAAAAGCAAATCGTTTATTTTGGGAGAGGTGTTGAGTAAGGATATATAGTTGATTACGGAATCCATACTTTCCATCAGTTGCAGCTGTTGGATGTACACTCTGTCGTATTCTCCGGTTTTTGCCAATATCTTGCTTACTTCTACTGATGAGGTTTTCATGAACCCATAAAGGGCACATACCGTACACGATACGATAAGGATTAGAAATCCGGTAAAACGGAGATAGCCTTTTCTGACTTCCTTATTGTTTTCTGCTTTCATCTTGTTCTATTCTTTTGTTGTTGATAAATGAATTAATTCCCAATAATGATGCTTTCTTCCTGTCGTTGGATATTACCCAACGTTTTTCTTCCTTGATGGGTAGAAATATTACCCGAAAGGTTCTGTCTGCCGGTAATAGCATCGTTGTCAAGTATTCCAGTATGTCACATCCTTCCTGTGTTTTACTGTAATACCTGATTCTTTCATCGGACATCGGACCTAATCGTATATCAATGTTCTCAATACCGTCATCAAATGTATTTCCCAGTATCATATCAATCCCCAGTTTCATTTTGCTTAATGGACGAAGATGTTCCTTATCCAGTTTGGTTGGGATACTTTTTCGAGTACGGACTGTTACGGGAATATCAAGTAACAAAGTCATAACTTCCGTAGCAAAATACAGTGTCGGGGTAGAGTCCGCCAGTATGGAGATAATTTCCATGCACAGGATTGCCCGGTTCAATGGAAGTAACTTCAGTACTGGCCATAAAGTACCGAACATATTCACAAAATTCCGATTGGTCTGTTTCTTGTCAATCTTGCGTTCCACCAATTGTATATCTACCAACGCACTGTTGATAGCTACCTCTAACGGCCGGAAAAATTCCCTTGCATTTCTTTCTTCTGTCCTATGAAATTCTATTTCTTTTAAAATTTCAGCTTTACTTTTTCTGAAAGGCAGACCTGATGACTTATGGAACAATCCCTCGGGAAGATTGTCATAGAATCCTTGCCTGTTGGTATAGATGGCCAGATATTCAGTATCTTGTGTAAAGTACTCTATCCTTATGTCAGCTACGTCCTTAGAGAAGCCACGTTCCGCATCACTTTTGCGGAAAATACATACCTGATCCGCTGGCACACCTTTCTCCAACAGTCCGGCAGCTATCACTTCGGCTCTGTAATCGGTATCAACATTGTTCCCGGTCAGACGTTTCTGCTCAATCTTTGATAGTATTGAATTCATAATCGTATTATCTTCCAAGTAACTTCCATTGTCTGCTAGGACGCTTTTCCTCCCCGAGTTTTTTATCTGATACGATAATGCTCTCTTTATGTTGTCCGATATATTCCAAACGGCTTAATACATCCCATAATTGAGAGAGAATACACATAAATCTGTCAATCAACTCCATTGAGTTCCGTAGGTCGTAATGGTTATACTCCATATCGAGTACATCTGTTATGCAAGTTTCGAACATTCCCGGTGAAATCTCTCCCCATTCACCGAAATAAGTAAATAACTCTTCTTTCTCAACCGATGACATGAAACAGAAATTCATATAAAGTTTATGGGCCAAGGTGGAGAAACATCCGGTCATGCGGAAAGGAGACCAATACAAACCGGCATTGTTGAACTGGAAATAAACTGTCGAGATGTATTCCATGATTTGACGGCATAGCATTTCGATGTTCACAGCCAGTGGGGAAAGTGTCTTTTTGTCCCGGACTTTAGTTATAATCTCTCTGGAATTTCTTTCCATCGACTCCGTCATGGAAGATAGGCGGTTGTAAAACGTGACAAGAACCGGATGTGAGGCCATATATACACAAGGCGGGATGTATTCGCCTATGAAGTAGTTGCCGCCTTTTTTCATAATCCTACCAACAATTAATTGCTGGGGATTAAGGTTGCAGGAGTTCACTTCACAAATAGGCAGAATATGAATCAGAATGGTCGCATCCGTGTACGGATGGCGTGGAGGATATTCCTCTTCGTCAGGAATACCCATAGGAATCCGTTGATAGGGATTGAACGTCATGATGATATTCCAACCGTCCAAATTCCCGGTTTTATCCATCAGTGGAAGTTGGCTGACAAGTTCCTCGCCAGGAGCAGACTCAAATCTTATCAAATATCCACCTTGTGTCACTGCATGAAATTTCCGGAGAACAAGCTGCATATTTCCCGTAACACTTTCTTTGATTTCCATATCTACCGATTCTTTTTCTCCGGGTTCGGGAGGCAACAAGCCGAATTTGTGGTTTTCCGTACCAACGGCCAAGCTATTACTTGACAACTCAATGAAAAAGTCCTCGATTTGACGTAGATCTGCGGGAGCTACTCCCATGGAATCTGTCCAATTAACCAATAATCTATGTTTCATATTTCTTTCTAAGTTTTAATTCAAGATACTTCCATTACTCTGCGAGCCGTAATAATGTTGGATGGTTTAAGCCTGTTCTGAGATATGGTCATGTTGGGATCAATATACCTTTTAGGAAGAAAAAAAGAAGGCTTCACATAAAATATCCATCCGAATGGCTGGTCGCTGTCATGATACATGATAGAGTCTTCCGGTTTTTTCTCGTTGTTGTCTTCGATAACATGCTGGAACCATTCACCGAAAATCTGGTCATTACTGAATCTGGCTCCCATGCGGTTGGGAATATGATCATCCAATTTTTTGCATACATCAATCCAAATCGGCTCATGGCTATCGTCAAAATAATACGGGTTGATAGTTTTGTCCGGATTATACGTCCATACCTTATATACTTCCAACGGTATATCAAGAAAAGAATAATAAGTTTGCTTATAAAGAGAACCAAATAAATAGGGTAACAAACAGGTACATGCCCATAGGCCATACTGAAATTCGTTGCAAATATTGAATAACAATGAAAATAAAGCCGCTCCCATTATCAACTGTACAACAAGAATAACGATTTCGTATCTGTATCCTTTCTGTTGGTCCGAAGATGACAATATGTGTTCGACAAATAATAAAGCATACATTCCTAATATCAGGTAAACGATTCCCAATGCAATATATCCGTATGGCATGAAATCGTAATCCAAGAAACCAAGCAGCCCCGGAACACCTAAAACAAGAGCCGAAAGAAACATTGTCAAGAGAACTTTTTTGTTTGCAAGAAGCTTGATGCGCCTGTTCATCTGATATGCGGCAATCCCTGTAAGCAAGGCTATTAAAGGAAAAATCACATATAAAATCATAAATTGTAAAGTCAGTGCTTTCATTTGAGGATGTTATTATTTTAGATTATAATTCTGTAATTGAACGTTTCCGGCGAGCAAGCTTTCAACTTCCTTTCAAGTGAATAACTAAGTTCCTTTTTGTCCAGGTAGTTTTCACTGTCCCCAGAGAAATGCAAGCAGACATCTATTGTCCGCAATAAACTTTTGCGTGTTGTTCTTCCTTGCATGATACCATGTTTCACTTCTACGGATGATATTATACCGGGATAGGCAGCCATGCAAAAGGAGGCGATATCGTCTTTTGTGAAAATCCGTCCGCGTGTTGTTAAAACATTCCTGAAACAAATGACTTTTTCTTGTATGTTCAGTGCCTTCCGACCGCCTGAGGATGCTGTGACAAGAAAAGCACTTTGAGGATTAATAGCCGTGTCCGGATAAGGAACCAACGATTTTCCGGCTGGAATACCATTCCCGATTTCTGCATTCGTTGTCCAGTAGTTTACCGACATGAATTCCTGTAAAGCGGGAGAATCAATAATCAGGTAATTGAGTATGTCTCCTTTATCGCTAATTCCTTCCATAACCCTCTTCATCCGCTCCAGCAGAATTTGCATTTCTCTGGTAATTTCCGATATATCCTCTTTGGAAAGAGAGTGGAAAGCCGCCAAATCTTCGGTTAACAAATATTCCAGTCTGTCCAAATATGCTTTAGCATCACGAGAATCGAACCGTTCACAGCCACCATGCCTGACGGAATAACTCCCTGATATTTCTCCGGTATAGTCCTTATCCGCTAACTCCTGATAAGCTTTTCCTTGTGAGTCATATACGGATTCTACTGACAGAAAATGCTCGTTATTTTGCATTTTAAGCGGTATGATATTTTTAAGCTCGTCCTGTTTTGTAACCAGTTTGTTCAGGCTTTTTTGTATGATAGGAAAAGCGTTGGTAAAGACAATGCACTGCTCCAATACATAATCGGGGATCATCGGTGGAAAATGTACTTGAATCCACAATAGGGGAGTGTCCAGTTGCTCTCCTAATAAAGATACAGGGCTTGTAATTCGGTCGGATAACTCTTCAGGGCAACAGGTACGGTTAAAACTGCGGCAATCCGTAATGGTTACGAACTGTGGCTTATAGTAATTATAAACTTCGCGACTAATCGTGTTCGAAACATTCTTATCGGATAATGACTCCAGTACGGAAAGATTGTTTTTCGCTGTTTGAATAATTCCGGAATTTGTCTGTACTTTCTGCCCATTTATGCTCCAAAGTGAGGACTCTGGCAACTGAATGTATTCGTTCCTTCGGGGTGTGCCCGGGAAATCCCAGTAGAAAGAAAGTCCTTCCAACGTAGTCACGGACGTATCTATATCCAGTCCTATCCACACCTTACCTGTCAAATCCGTATTGGAGAGCTTTCCAATAAATTCCCTGTTGCCTTTCGTATCTAAAGCGAAACATTTTCCGTTACCAATCAGATAACGTATGTTTGCCTTCTTTAAACGTGCTTGAACTGCCGGAAAAAATGTAATGCAGTTGATGTTATATTTTTTGCTGATAAAGAAATCTTCATAATAGACAGAGCAGTTCTCTTCCATCATATATTCTGCCTCGATAGGCTGTGCGGAGAATATTGCATGCGCTGGCAATGCCGTGGTCTTTGCCGCAGGAATCAAAACAGATGCCAATTTCTCCAGTAATCTGCTTTCGATGTTTGCCGCACTATCCTCCAACAGATAGATTTCGGAAGCAATTGCTTCCAAAGACAGCCTGACAAAGGGATCCAAATTTAAGGGGAATTCGGTATGTAAAATTCTTGAAGCGACCTGTGTGATGCGCTTCAAAATGCTTGCCTTATCAAAATTTGTTTGTTCCATATCCTATAATTATTCGACACAAATGGGCCCCATGTATATTTTATAATAAAACCTGCAAGGATCTCCATTGGATACGAGCAGTGCATCGACGTTTACGTCCAGTCGTTTGCGTATGGTGGATGTACTAAATAACTTTTCTTCTTTCACAATATCCATTATCTTAGCTTCGACTTTTACATTGCATAACCGGTATTCATAACGCTTGATCATTTCAGCTATGACGGTTGCACACCATGTTTCCCATTTAATACGTGCTGTAATCAACTTGAAATCCTGTTCCCAAATCTTACATCCCCATTCGGGATCGAATTTATGTTCACCCGGACAAGTTGACAGTAGCAGACCCAGATATTGGTCAATAGATTCTACTTCGGAACACTTCTTCAGTGGTTCCGGCTTTTCCTGTAATATAGATGAAAAATCTATCGGTATTGAATAATGTCCTGCCATATATATATTTCTGTTTATTTCCATTTATTCTTCCATTCCTCGTTGCCGATAAGAATTGACCGGGGAGAAATGCATAATTCAGTTCGAGCAGCCGTTTGTCCTTTCAGTTCTCCTTGTAATGCGACGCAACGGGCATCGGTAAAAACAATAGAGTATATAAGGCCTACTTTCAAGCTGTTGCGGACAGAATAAAAATGCAAGGCTCCACTATGCAGGCGAGTGGGGCCGGTACACCAATCAACGCATAAATTGTCGGCTTCTTCGCTCATGGTGATATTGATAACACCCGGATAGGAATTCCCGCTACCTTCATCATCTGGCATCAAGTCCTGGCAGAGGTTGACAGATACTTCGTTTAAAATATATTGTCTTTCTACCAAATCCAGTTCAGCGATTATATCCGGATAACCGGAAATATCCAGAGGAGAACTTTCAGGTCCTTCTCTTTCATCTATCTCTTTTTTCTTGTTACCGAAAAAACGTTCCCAAAACTTCATTTTTCTTCCTTACTTATATTCTCACCTGCCAGTGAAAGTTTTTCAGCGGCTATATCCATTGTAATATTGATTGGCTCTGCATCATCTGCTTTGTAGTGAAGCCATAAAGACATGCAACCGGCTTTATGAAATTGTATTTCCTGTGGAAGGCCATCCCTGGTGTCTTTGGTTATAACTCCGTCGTACAGATACTTGTATCCCCATGCCCAACGGATGAACTGCATAGGCGGGAAGTCATTCATGACAATCCTTATTAGTCCGGTATGTGCAGAAGATATTATTTCTCCCAACGGATTCATTGTTTGGCGAATGGCATAACGGAATGAATGTATGTCGAATACTCCTGTTTCCGGTGAATATTCTGTGTGCCTAGTTAGTTTCAGCTTCATATTGGTTGATTTTTTCCTGGTTTGCATACATCGGCAGGTATTCCCAAACAAGTTCATTGTCAGTTCCTACTCCAACCTTGATAAGAGTATCCGGTCCAACTTTTCCGGTAACGATTAATCGTGAAATCGGGCGGCGCAGACGGTTGCGAATTGTTCCCGCTATCTGTCGGGCGCCATATTTGGGAGTGAAATCCATATTTGCCAGTAATGAAACAGCTTCATCCGTCAATTTGATACTTATTTTTTGGTTATCAAGTAATTCCTTCAACTCGTTTAACCGGATATTAAATATTTGCAGAAGCATGGTTTCGCTGACCGGAGCAAAAGGTATGATCTCGGAGAGCCTTGCTAAGAATTCCGGACGAAAATATTGTCCCATCATATCCATGAGTTGCTGAGTGGAAGGTTTCTTCCCTTCGGCAGTTTGCCCGGAGATCCATTCGCTCCCCACATTGGAAGTGAAAAGAATGACTGCATTGGAAAAATCACCTTCTTTGCCAAGACGGTCATGAAGTTTCCCTTCATCCATGATTTGGAGGAAAATATCATATACGGAGGGGTGAGCTTTCTCTATTTCGTCAAAAAGTACTACAGAATATGGTTGACGGCGTATTTTGTTTACCAGCAAGCCACCTTCTTCGTAACCTACATATCCAGGAGGGGCTCCATACAGTAATGCTGCCGAATGTTCCTCTTTAAATTCGGACATATCGAAACGTATCATCGCTTTTTCATCATTGAACAAAACTTCGGCCAACGCTTTTGCCAATTCCGTTTTGCCTGTACCGGTAGGACCTGATAAGAAGAAAGAACCGATAGGTTGTCCGGGTTTGTTCATTCCACTCCGTGACTCAATTATTGCATCCGAAAGAACTTTGAGCGCGTAATCCTGTCCGACTACCCTGTGGCGAAGCAAGTTTTCCATATCCATCAGCTTATCTTTCTCTTCCGATTGTATTTTTCCGACCGGAATTCCTGTCTTCGCAGCGACAATAACCGCTACTTCCTGTTCAGTGATTGTCCGCACCGGGTTATCAGTTAACTGGTTGTCCACCCGCGCAGCTGCCATTGTCCTATCCATCAAGTCGATTGCCGAATCAGGCAGTTTGCGATCCTTTACGTATCTTTTTGCCAAGCGGACACAACTAGCAAGTGCTTCATCGGTAGCTTCTATCTGATGATGTGCCGCATATCTTGCATATATTTCTTTTAGTATCAGTATAGCCGAGGCTATATCCGGTTCGGTAATATGTATTTCTTCGAACCGTCTGCTGAAAGCATGTTCCGGTTCAATAAGTTTCCGATATTCATCGGTGGTAGTTGCACCTATAACCGTCAGACCTCCTTTGGATAGCTCCTGCTTAAGGATATTTCCTGCTCCCGAACTACCGGAACGGGTATCGAGTAACAAATGGATTTCATCGATGAAAAGAATTGCTTTTTCCTGGCGGCGAATTTCTTTAATCGTATTCTGTAAACGTTCTTCTACTTCCCCCTTGTACGAAGCTCCGGCTACGAGCGCTCCCATGTCAAGTTCGAAAATTGCAGTATCTTTGAGGTAATCAGGTACACTGCCCGCTACGATATTGCAAGTCAAGCCATCCACAACAGCGGTTTTACCTACACCGGCATCTCCTGTTATCATTACATTCGGGCGGCTATACCTGCTAAGAATTTCAATCATCATCTTTATTTCCTTTTCTCTCTTCATAACAGGGTATAACTTTCCTTCCTTCACCATGGAAGTCTTGTCTATACAATATTTATATAATATAGTATTAGGCACCTGTTGTTGCATTGCTTCTGTAGATGCCACCATACTTTTCTGTATCTCGGCTACTCCCAGTAACTTATCTATAATATCCTTTTCACGAATGGGGAAAGTTTTTAATTGCTCAACTGTAAACCCTATGTTCGGTTTTGCAAGCGCACATAGCAAGCAAACCGGGCTGATTTGTAATAGCCCCAATTTGAGACGTATGTTATCGGCCTCTTCGACTATTGCCTGCGCTTTGTCATCAGCGACAATTTCATCCGAATTGCCCTTGGGGTAGTCTTCGATTCTGACTTCCGCCCACTCTTCTAGATATTTCAGGTCTTGCCCTAAAGATATAATAAAGGTATGCAGGCCTGTTGTTTTATGCAATAATGCCTTCAGCAAATGTCCCGATGAAAAACAAGTGCTTTTGTATTCTTCGGCAAAGCGTCGTGCAATACGTAAAACCTCCATAGAGGTTTCGTCCAAATTTGATATATCCATTCTATTTATAATTAAACTATTTATTCCATTAATAGGTTTTTAAAAACTTATTATTCTTATATCTTTCGTTGCAAATATATGATTAATTTAAGATTTATCGCCATTAAATGGCACAAAATTGATGATTTATGAAAAAAAAATTTAGAAATGTTTGCTATATCGAAATAATGTGTTTATTTTTAGCCCCGTAATACAAGTTCATTATTGTTTAATATTGAACTAAATGTTTCATTTATGTATAACTTAAAAAATTAATTAACTATGTCATTTGATGCTAAACTAATAGCGAATGGGAAGAAGTTTGATGTACTTTCTTCCAAGGTTGAGTTCAAGCGTGATGTGGACCAAAAGGGACGTCCAGCTTCTCATGTTTATGGCGGTAAGGTTACTGCTCTTGTTGAATCTACGGAGGATACGAGTCTTATGGAATCAATGTTTAGTGAGCACAAGCCTATTAGTGGGAGCCTTGTGTATAAACAAGGCAAGGAGGATGCTGAAATGAAAAAATTGGAATTCAAGGATGCGTATATTGTCGAATTCATAGAAGAATTTGAGCGAAAGAACGATACTCCTATGGCTACCCTTGTTGTGTTTACCGCCAAAGAATTTTCATGTGGGAACGCAGTTCACAAAGAAGAATGGCCCGAAGGCTAAAATTGTGCAATGTGTAGGGAATAGCGGTATTTCCGTTTTGTTCCCTACACATTCTTTTAATTATTAATCTCTTAATCTTATGATTTAATTATGGCAGTAGATTATGGAATTGGTGGAAACGAAGTAAAACATGCAGGTTCAGAAGGAATTGCCGACATACCTTCAAACCGGACTATGTTTACGACGCTATTGACTAAAGATGCACCTCCTAACCCTGAGCTTGTTCAAGGACTAGATACAGTGGATGCGGTGTTCAATCATTATAAACCGAACATAGATATAACCTTTGAAAATGAGGAAGGGCAACCTGTACAGGAAAATTTTGCTTTTAAGAATGTAGGTGATTTTAATATAGATAAAATGACCGAGCAAAGTACATTCCTGAATGACCTCAGTATCAATAAAGAACTTTATGCTCAGGCGGCAAAACAACTGGGTTCTAACAAAGTATTGAAAAGAGCTATATCCGACCCTAAGACAAGGGCAAGTGTGGTGACATTATTGGAGAGTATGGTTGATGAACTGAAAGATGTTGATAAAACAACCGATAATTTGTAATATATGGAAGAAAAAAAGACTAACGGCCAGCAGCAACCTGTAGCTGTAGAGGCTGTATCATCACAAGTAATCGAACAAGCACTTCAGAACATTGCCGGATATGGCGGATTCTCTTTGCTGGAATCGGTAATCAAAGGACTGGCAAATATGAGTCCTGAGCGTAGCACCCGTAAAAAGATATTTTTGACAGAAGAGGATAAGAAACACGAGCGGCAGGCATTGTTGAAGCGTATCCGTTTGTGGATAGATATCCTGAAATCCGGTAAAGATGTCGGAGAAATGTTTGAAAAATGCCAGCAACGTTCAGAAGCAATCGGGAAGTTGCTTACTGCTAACCAGCTTGTGGCCCTGGATTCCGTCAGGGATTTGGAACAGGCTTATCGTACAGTTATGCTTTTCTTTAGAAACTCCGAGCAGGAAAAAGTAAGGAATGTTACTTTTATGAATGCTTCGCTGGAACAACTCACTGACCTTGACAATCCCCGTTTTATAGACTGCATATCCAACGAAATCGTACTGAACTACGACAGACTGGATTTACGAAACAATTATTCGTTGTTGGTTATTCCAGGATATTTAGGCTCTAATAAGGTGTTGGAGAAATGGGCGAAAATAACGGATAATAATAAAGTATTGCTAATTACAGACTTTGCGGACTTGGATAAATTGGATGATGTGGTTGATTTATTCCTCAGTGCAAATTTGACAGGAGGGGAAACCTACCGCTCACACGCAATAATGACTTGTAATTGGCTTATTGGCCGTGGGAAACGTGAAGAGTTGGGAGAAGCTAATCATCTTCATGTTCCACCTTCAGGCGGTTTGGCGGGGAAAATTTATTATACCCGTATGTCCCAAGTGTCTGCCGGTAAAGAATATGGAGGCATTAATGAGGTGGATGGGGTCGTATTTCCCCTCAAGAAGAGTGAAATATCGCAACTGGAAGCTATGGGGCTTATTCCGCTTGTGCATGAATTTAGCAAAGTGATGGCATTTTCGGGCAAGACGCTATTTAACGGTGATGACCAAGGATTGCAGAACTATGCTGTGGTACGGGTGTTTGATTATGTCTTCAAGAAAATATGCGATTATTTGAACCGGTGTGCCTTCGGTAACTGGGATACCGAGTCTGAAAAAAATATGCGGAAACAGCTTGTAGAATTTCTCGACAGCGTGAAAGGACCGAAGAAGCTGATTGAAAAGTTTGTGATTCTGGATTTCTCGCAAGACAAGAAACATCCTGAATGTGTGCATCTAAGTTTCCATATGACTCCTTTCTATCCGGCGAAGAGCTTCTTCATTGACATGAGAGGTACTAAGGGAGAAGAAAGCGTGGAATGGGAAACAAGTGTCAAGCAAGAGTAAATGTGTACGCTAAAACACTAGAACATGGCATTAGATAACCTTAACGATGTGAGCACCATTGTATCCTTGGACGGCACG